>JAYUXG010000516.1:0-3272 GCA_043753125.1 Saprospirales bacterium
TGGGAAAGCGTGTCCGGTATACGGAAGGTCACCGTCTCGAAGCCAAGGCAATTGAAGCGTACCAAATCGCCTTTTTCGACCACTACCGTGAAAAATCCCCGGTAGTCGGAGTAGGTACCCCGTCCTTTTTTGGGCAGGAACACCGTGGCATAAGGCACTGTTGTCCGCTGGCCATCCACTTCGGCGAAGATCATGCCGGAGAGTTGGATGAGCGTTGGGGCGGCTGCCGTGGGTTGGGCCGTTGGGTTTGGTTGTGCGGTGGCGCCCAAACCAAGGGCGGCAAAGACTAAAAACGCGAAAAGTCGTGTCACGTTAGCGATTTTTTTGACAAAGAAACGAAAAGCATAGGGCAATTTGCAATAAGCAAAGCCGACAAGGGGCAAAAGAGCAAGGAGCAACGGGGCAACCGGCAAAAAAGCAAACGGAGCAACGTGACCTCCCAATTTTTGATTGCAAAAGCCATAGCCCAACCAAGAACTCACAAACGCATATCACCACCCTTTTGTCGCAACCACCTTCCTTTTTTTAACCAATTCATAACCAAAGACAGGCCGCGATGGGCCATTTGCGAAACAATAACACTCATTTTGCCGTGTCATGCGCTACCTTTGGCCCCGTTTTTCGTTTATGTTATCAAAAAACTTTACTTTCCTACACAATGTTCAGCAAAACACTTTTTTGTTCCCTGTTTGCGCTGTTGATCGGTGCCACCACCATCTCCGCCCAAGCCACCCTCAAATACGGCCACCTGAATTTGGGCAACCTGCTCGAGAGCCTGCCCGACACTAAGAAAGCCAACGAAGACCTAAAAATCTTCACCGATAAGCTGACGGCCAAGGATGACTCGCTGACCAAGGCGTTCCAGACCCAATACACCAACTTTGAGGTCGAGTACAACAAAGGCACGCTCACGCCGGTGCAGTCGCAGGCGGGTCAGGCGGGCCTCCAAAAAATGCAGGAGGATATTCAGAAATTCGAGCAGGAAGCGCAGCAGACCGTTGCCACCAAGCGCGAGGAACTATTGAAGCCCATCCTGACCAAGGTAAACGAGGCTGTGAAAGTCGTGGCCAAAGAGAATGGCTACGCCATGATCTTCGACACCAGCTCCGGTTCCATGCTGTTCGCCGCCGAGGCCGATGACGTGGTGGCTTTGGTGAAGAAGAAGATGGGGCTGTAAGCACTTGGATATTTGAAGATTCGAGGATTTGAAGGCTGGTTAACAAGGGGACTTGTTGACCAGCCTTTTTTATCTGTAGGGCATGGCTACAATCAGTTATCCACCACCTCCACCCGCAATACACGGTTAGTCGGCTCGAAAAAAACCAGACCGACATTGGCAAACTTCCCGGTTGCTAGGTCAGACCAGTAGCGTAGAATCTGATAATAATAGCTTATGGCACCAGTAACTTGCTTCATAATTCTGATTTGAATTTGATAAACAGCGGTTTATTGGCACCCAATTCAACGATGCCAAAGTATTGCAAAGCGATAACTTCAGGGAAGGGAATATTTTCATGTAGAAAACGGTAAGATGCTTTGCCTAAGGTAATGTCGGCGCGTTCTCGTTCAAAATCCCCTGCAACATCCGCACAAAGTCGTTCATCAGTGGGTAATCATAGGACAAGATATAAGTACCATCGCGCTGGTTGTTTTTCTGGATAAAAACCTGATTGGTGGCCGCAGATTTATTAGTGCGGTCAATGCAGATGAAAAAATCCACAAAAGGATATTCGAGCGTCAGTGTGTCGTCTTTAACGTACATCTTGGCGGCACGGTCGTAACGGTAACCAAACCAGCGCAGCATATTCTGTTTGGCAAAACCCATCTTGTAGCAAAACATTCCGACGTAGGGCCGCTCCCGCTCGCACTGCTGCTGTATTTTCTCGATCTTATCGTTGAGTTCAGCGAAGTGTGGTCGCTCGGCGGTGCTTTTCACTTCTATTATTAAGTGTGTGTCTTCTGGATTCATGCCTACAGCCTGGCCAAAGGGATGTCCAATAGTATTTTTACGGCGCATGAAAATATCCATATCCTGGTCATGGCTATCAGCATCTACATATAGAAACCCTCTTTCAAGATTGCAGGCACCCTTAAAAAGTTTAGTAACTAGATCTACTAAAAACTCCTCACGCACCTCCCCTTGCCATTTCGGATGGTCAATAAGTTTGGACACGTGAAACTGGGCCATTAGTAGGGTCTCGCAATACTCCATGTACTGCTCGTGCTTGATCTTGGCGGTTGTTTTCATGCAGTGGGCGTGTTTTTTTGGTGAGCGTCGCCCCAGACGCGCCCGATGACGGCTCGGACACGGGCTTCCATCGTGGCCTGTAGTTGGCGGACACCTTCGATGACGGCTAATTCGGTTTCGAGAGCGGCGACGATGCGGCGTTGGGTGGGGAGGTCGGGGAGGGGAATAATAGTATTTCCCAAAGTATTTATACCAATTCCAGCTTGCCCAATCCATTTATTACTCAATTCTTGGAAATAACCTTCCCTCCATGACTGATGAATTATTAGAGCAATAAATTTAGGCTCAGCCATTTCGGGTTTGATTCGTAAACGTGTCATGTGATTAGAAAAACCACATTGGATATCCTTATCAATAAAACAAGTTTTACCAACAAGTTCTTTGCTATTGGTATTGTTAAAGAGAATATCGCCGTGTTGTAAAGAGTAATCTATTTTGGCATTAAAGAGTTCAAAATCAATATACTTTGTTCCTTCCCATACTAATAAACCGTCCGTGCTAATGTTCATTGGTCTTAAATGTGGAACTCCGTGTCTATCCAAATTGGACACGCCCGAAGAATAACCAGACCTTATTTCATGTGCTATTTCTTGCAATTTCACCCGTTCCCATCCTTCCTCCACTGCCACCACCGGCCGATAATGCTCCACCAGCAGCCGACAGCCATCAATGACTTTCTGATAGCCACTGATCTCGTCCACGATCTGCTGCTGGATGGAAAGAGGCGGGAGGGGGATGTGAATTTCATAAAGATCATTACGATTAAGTCCAGGGACACCAGATTGATTATTAAGTTTACCTAATTCTAAAAATTTCAAAATTTCAAAAAAGTGTAACTATACAGCCGCCTTCGGCGGCAAAGAATTAAAAAAAAGTGTTGACAATTTTCAAAATAGCTGTATTTTTTGGCGTTTAGGAACGTTTATAAAATAAGATCACGATTTAGTGGTACCTTTCGTACAAAGGCGAGAAAGATGAAAATTGACAATCTGGACATAAAAAAGGCATTTTACAGGACGCTCAA
>JAYUXG010000517.1:0-7997 GCA_043753125.1 Saprospirales bacterium
GAACACTTGACGGAGCAAGACCTTGAAGAGGGTGAAATGTCAAAGGAAGTGTCACAAAATCAAGGAGATAGGTGGACGTTTGTGGCAGTTTTGCCGGACAGCAGCTTCATTCATACGCTGCACAGTGCCGAGCGAAACTTGGCAGAAGCGACCGAATTCATAGGCCAGATCAAAGCGAACAGCGATGGACACCCCCCCTTGTTCTCTTCCGATGATTGGTTTTATGAGAAGGCTTTGCTCAGCCACTACGGTTTTGACTACACGCCTCCATACGCCGGACGCGGTCGCTACCCGCATCCGAAAAGGGTGCCGCACCCGGACTTGAAATATGTCCAGGTGCAGAAAAAAAGGGATGAAAAGGGACGTTTGCTGGAGATAAAATACGCCATCGTTTATGGAACGCCCCAAACTATTGAGCAGGTATTTGCACAGGCAGTCCGCTGTAAAACCATCAATACCGTCTACGTGGAAAGTCGAAATGGCAAGTTCCGAAAAGATGATGCCAGGCTGATTAGACGGACACTTTGCCACTCTAAAAAATCTGTTTTTCATGATGCACAGATCAATTTTACCGCACAGGTCATGAACTACACCCGCACGAACGACGCATTAAAAATCCTCATCCACCCTAACGCAGCACGCTTTGAACAAAAATATCAGCATCGGACCCCGGCAATGGCCCAAAACCTCATTGATAAACCCATGACTATCAAAGAACTTCTATTAACAAGACCGCAAATGATTCCATAAATTAATCGCGCAGTGCCTGAAATAAGGATAGTGATTAACTATCCACGCAAAATGAAAGAAGGTGATATACAAGGCACAGTAGTCATTCAATACCAGTTACAGACAGACTGTTCGATAAGCGACTTAAAAGTAATAAAGAGCCTTAGCACTGAATGTGATCAGGAAGCCACCAAAACTGTATTGAAATATTATAAATATTTGCAAGAATACGGGCCTGTCCTGGGCTGTGAAGCAAAAATAGACAGGTTCAAAGTAAAATTCCAATTAGAGTAATGAGCGTTTCCCTCAACCACTCAACCCTTCAACTTCTCAACAATTCCTACTACTTCCCTTACCTTCTCCTCCAATCCAGCCCAATCTTTTTGCGCCAACACTTCCTTGGAAATCAATTTAGACCCCATACCCACGCAGGTCACCCCGGCTTCAAACCAGCCGCGCAGGTTGGCCTCGTCGGGCGATACGCCGCCGGAAATCATGGCCTTCGTCCACGGACAGGGCGCGAGGTGGGCCTTCAAAAAGGCTGGCCCCAATACTTCACCAGGTGCAATTTTGACAATCTCGACCCCCAATTCCTCGGCGCGGCCAATCTCCGAAGAGGTGGACACGCCGGGCAGGACGGCCACTTTGCGGCGGTGGCAAGTCGCGATCACGTCTTCGCGGAGCAGGGGGGTGATGACGAAATCGACCCCCATTTGCAGGAATAAGGCAGCTGTACCAGCATCCTGAATGGAACCGATACCGAGTAGAAGGTCGGGCAGTTCGCGCCGGGTGCGTTTGATGAGCTCAGCAAATACCTCATGGGCAAAAGGGCCGCGATTGGTGAACTCGAGTACCCGCGCCCCACCCCGGTAGCAGGCAGTAGCGACCTGAAAGGCTACTTCCGGGTCGGGGTGATAAAACAGGGGCACCAGGCCAGCAGCTTGCAGGGTTTGATAGACGTGGAGACGCATTATGTACCAGGTTGAAAATGTTGAGGTGGTGGAGATTGCCTTAGGCAAGTTGAGTTGGTAGAGCAATGGCAATCTGTCTGTATCCTTTAGTGATGAGACTTCCCATATTTTAAAAAAATATAAAGTCTAATAAATTTACATTCAACTTTTTGCTTTATCAAACCCATTATTTGCCTTGATTATCATTATTGCAACTTGGTCATTATACCGGGGCTTTTCTCCACCTGCGTAACAACCTCCACAGCTTCAACCTTTTAATACCACCCTCTCCATTTTTGGCGCGAACAAGTGCATCACGCCCCAAGCCAACAGGTAGGCGCAACCGCAAATAATGAACAAAATATTGTATCCAGCGGTGATGTTGCCTGCTGCCTTATACATATCGAGCAGATAACCTACCAGCAGCGGGAACAAAATACCGCCCACTGCACCAGCCATACCGCCAATGCCCGCAATCGAACTGATGGCTTTTCTGGGGAACATATCCGACACGAGGGTATACATATTGGCACTCCAGGCTTGGTGCGCCGCCGCCGCAAGTCCGATCAGGGCCACGGCCTGCCAAATGTTGGTCGCATATCGGGCAGCCATAATGGGCACGACGCAGAGCGCAAAAATAAACAGGGCCGTCTTGCGGGCGCGAAATACCGCCCAGCCTTTTTCAATGAACCAACCCGATAAATAACCGCCGCCGATGCTGCCGACCATCGTGGCCGTATACACCAAGGCCAAGGCCAGGCTCGGTTTCTTCAAGTCCAATTGGAAGGTACTGGCGAAATAGGAAGGCAACCAGAACAGAAAAAACCACCAGATCGGGTCGGTCAGCATTTTACCAAGGATGTAGGACCAGGTCTGTCGGAAACGAAACAACTGGCCCCAACGGACGGGCTTCTCATCCGTAGCCGGTTCATCCAGATCGCTCTGGATATGCGCCAGCTCGGCAGCGTTCACGGCAGGCGTCTTTTCGGGCGACTGATACAGCAACTGCCAGAAAATCAGCCAGATGAATCCAAGTGCGCCAGTGATGATAAAAGCCCCCTGCCAACCCCAAACGCTCAATATCCAGGGTATAGTGAGCGGGGCCACTATAGCCCCGATATTGGTCCCAGAGTTGAAAACGCCATTGGCAAGGGCGCGTTCTTTCTGGGGGAACCACTCGGCGACCGTCTTAATGGCTGCCGGAAAGTTACCCGCCTCTCCCAAGCCCAACGCCGCGCGAACGGCTACAAAGCCCGCCGTGCTAAAAACGGCGGCGTGCGCCATGGCCGCCACGCTCCAAGCGACGATCGAGATGGTGTAGCCGCGCTTCACCCCGATCCGGTCGATAAATCGCCCAAACAACAGCAGGCCCAAGGCATAGCAAGCGGAAAAGGCCAGGACGATATGGCCGTAGTCCGCTTCTGACCAAAAGAATTCTTTTTCCAACACAGGCTTAAGCAGCCCAATCACCTGGCGGTCGATATAATTAATGGTGGTGGCGAAAAAAAGCAAGGCGACAACGCGCCAACGATAATTGGTCATTTCCTTTTGAAGGGATGTAGAAAGGTTTAGTCGTTTAATCTAGAGTTCTTTGCAAAATACCATCGTTCAAAATTACTACAATTCATGCAATTAGAACAAACCTGGCGCTGGTTCGGCCCGACAGACCCTGTTTCGCTGCAAGACGTACGGCAAGCGGGTGCGACGGGCATTGTATCGGCATTACACCACCTGCCGAATGGTGCGGTCTGGGAAAAATCCGAGATTGAGCAACGCAAATCAACCATCGAAGCCGCCGGGCTTACTTTGTCGGTGATCGAGAGTATTCCCGTCCACGAAGACATCAAGCAACGGACGGGCAACTATCGCCAGTACATAGACCATTATAAAACCTCGCTGCGCAATGTTGGGGCCTGTGGTATTCCGACCGTGTGCTATAATTTCATGCCCGTGCTGGACTGGACGCGCACGGACTTGGCCTATCAGCTGGCGGATGGATCGGAAGCCCTGCGCTTCGATAGGATGCGGGTGGCGGCCTTCGATATATATATTTTGCAGAGAAAAAACGCCGCTTCGGACTATTCCCCGGAAATAATAGAACGGGCCGAACAGTGGTTTCAACAGGCCGACGAAACGGCACAAACCCGCCTGACCCGCAACATCATCGCCGGGCTGCCGGGATCGGAGGAGGCTTACACGGTGGCTGATTTCCGGCAAGCATTGGCGTCTTACGCAGACATTACGGCAGAAGTGCTGCGGGCGAATTTGAAAACGTTTTTACAGGAAATTGCCCCGATGGCAGAAGAGTCGGGGGTGAAATTGGCCATCCATCCCGACGATCCGCCTTTTCCCATGTTTGGGTTGCCCCGGGTAGTCAGCACGGCGGACGATGTGGAAGCGGTGTTTGCCGCCTATGCTGCGCCGTGTAATGGGCTGTGTTTTTGCACCGGCTCTTTCGGTGCCCGCGCCGACCACGATCTGGTGGCCATGTTCCGTCAACTGGGCCACCGCACTAATTTTCTGCATCTGCGGCAGGTACAACTGGAACCGGATGGCTCTTTTTACGAAGCCAATCACCTCGAAGGCAGCCATGACATTTACGCTATTATGCGGGAAATCATCACCGAGCAACAGCGGCGTGACACATCTATTCCCATGCGCCCCGACCACGGACACCGGATGCTCGACGATCTGCGCAAATCTGGCAGCAACCCTGGCTACACGGCCATCGGGCGGCTACGGGGATTGGCGGAACTGCGGGGATTGGAAATGGGTATTTTGCGGGGAACATGAGTCATCCCGAATTTTGCTTGGGAAAGCCCTCGCCGTAGGCTCATAGGGATAATTGGAACGCGAATTGGGAGAGATTTTAAAAAGGTGTGTGACGGCGCGGCATAATTGGAACGCGGATGACACGGATGACGCGGATTGGCACGGATCAAAAAAGAGAATCTGTGAAAATCCGCCCAATCCGTGTCATCCGCGTTCCTATGGTGTCCCGGTGGGCGACCCTATTGATTTTCAAAAGAATTAGGGATGACTCATGTTTTATAACGCTGGTACCTCAAATCCCCCCACTGCCTGTCCGGTGGTAAAATCCGACCACGCTACTTTAGCTCCCGGCGCGATCTTGTACTTGTCCGTCACCCCGGCGTTTACCTCGATGACGTATTGGGCGGGCAAACCGGAAGGCTGCGGCAGGTCATTGAGTACAGGGGTATTTTTGCGGATCGACACCACCTCCAAGGTAGAGTTAACGTAGATGATATCGAGCGGGATGTAGGTATTGCGCATCCAGAAAGACTGGGGTTCCTGAAAGTCAAACGCAAACAGCATCCCCTGATTTTCCGCCATTTCTTTACGCCACATCAGACCTTGTTGGTGTTCGTTACCCGAGGCGGCAATCTCAATGTGGAGATGGAGAAGCGGCTTTTTTCCATCGGGAGCACGAAATTCCAAGACGCCTTCCTGGACAAAAGGTGGCTCTGGCACGTTAGTCGGAGCAGATGGTGGACTGGCGGGAGCATGAGCGGACGGCGAAGTGGCAGTGGGAGTTTGGACATCGGACCGGCAGGCCGATAACAGGGCCAGCAGCACGAAGGCCAGCCAAAATGTCTTAATCGTCATAGTACTCAAAGGTATTTTATTGGAAAGAGTGTTTTCACAAAGTACTGGCGATCAAATAACTACATCCTTCTGAATCGAGTATAAATAGTGGCTTCTACTTTAGAAAAAATTTATGACCACCACCGAGATCGCTGCCCTCCGGCTGCACAACCAACAAATAACCCAGGCGAAATTCACCAGTCCTGCTGCTGTAGTTGGCTGGATGGGAGCCATGCAGGCCCAGGACTACACCCACGCTAAATGGGCCATTGGCCTGCGCCTCCCCGGCTTGACCGATACGGATGTCGAAGCGGCCATTGACCGGGGTGACCTCGTCCGCACCCACCTGTTGCGTCCCACCTGGCATTTTGTGGCCGCCGAAGATGTGCGCTGGATGTTGGCCCTGTCCGCTCCCCAAATCAGGATGGCCCTCAGTCCGACGAACCGCCAGATAGGAGTGGAAGGCGACATTTTTGCGCGCAGCTACCCCATTTTGGTAAAAGCCCTCGCGGGCGGGCAGCATCTTACTTTGGTGAGCTACAAAGACCGTACGGCCTCGCTCTACCCTTCCCGTCGGGTGCAAACCATCACGAGTAATGGCCTTTTCAAACCCGTGGTAGTCAAAAACGGCTGGGTGAATGGCGTCTGGCAACGGACGGTGGTGAAAAACCACGTATCCATCGTTTTGGAGTTGTTCGGGTACTGGGAGGAAGTGGACCAATTGGCGTTTCAGCGGGAGGCGGCGCGTTTTGCGGGTTTTTTGGGTAAGTCCTTGCGTGCTAAGTGAGAAAGAAGTGTCCTATCAGTTGAAATTCGCGGAGGCACTGCGCCAAAATTAACAAAGCCCGGCGATAAGGCCAGGCTTCGCAGCGGAGAAGGAGGGAGTCGAACCCCCGGTACCTGCGAAGGTACGTCTGATTTCGAATCAGGTGCATTAAACCACTCTGCCACTTCTCCGTTTGGTTGATCGGTTGACTGGATAATTAGTTAACTGGCCGAATCAACTGATCAACCAGTTAACTAATTAACCAATAACCAAACTGCGGAGAGACGGGGATTCGAACCCCGGATACACTTTTGGCGTATACACACTTTCCAGGCGTGCTCCTTAAACCACTCGGACATCTCTCCAGATCACTTTTTCAAAAAGCGGCTGCAAAGGTAAAATATTTGCGAGAAAAAGCAAGCCAACGGGAAAAGGTAATTTTAAAAATCGGCTGCCATATCTTTGGCACTTCATGAAAATCGCTTTTTTCAACCACCCACGTGTACGTCAGTTCCTAACATTGCTGTTCCTGTCGGGCGCAATAGCTTCCATCTTTCCGCCCGCTACGCCATTTTTCCATTGGTGGGTAGACCGAAGCGTAGGCGTGGCTTTGTGCTATGCGGCATTGGCCTTTTTCTTTCTGTTATTGAATAACTCCCGCCTGATGTTTGTCTGCCTGGGTTGTGGAGCGGTCATCAGCTTTCATTTCAGCGACCAGATGACCCGGAATCTACAGCAGCGAGAAAAGTCGTCGCCGCCCAGGCAATGGCAGATACCCTACCGGGTGCCCGTACCAGGCGAGCTTCTCAACTACACCCTCTACTATGTCCCTGCGCCGCCGCGTTGACAGCTTTCGCTACGCCTTCCAAGGCTTGGCCGATCTGTTTCGGTCGCAGCCAAACGCCCGCATCCACCTGTGCGCAGCGGGGCTGGCGGCAGTGGCGGGCTGGTGGCTGCATATCTCCCGGTTGGAATGGCTGGCCCTAGTGATCTGTATCACGTTGGTGATCGCTTTGGAAGCGGTGAATACCGCACTCGAACATCTCACGGACTTGGTATCACCAGACTTTCATCCGTTGGCCGGTAAGGCAAAGGATGTAGCCGCTGCTGCCGTACTCATTGGTGCCTTTGGTGCGGTAGGCGTAGGGCTGATCGTCTTTGTGCCTAAATTGATCCTCCTTTTCCCATAAGCTTCGGTTTTGATTTGCCCAAAATATACAAAGCGTTCGCAAACGCCCCCGCCTACGGAGCGAAACGGCCATGCGCGGTATCTTGTCCGCACTATCCTGAAGGCCAGCTCCTGCTTATTTACCTAAACCTTCTTCCCATGCGTTTTTTATTCTGCTTGCCGATGCTGCTGCTGGCCTTTGCCCTGCATGCACAAAATGATTGTCACCTCTCTAATCTTTCCGCGACCGTCAGCGGACCAGACCCCATCACTTGCCAATACTTTGTGACGCTACAGTTCGACCACGTCGGTACTACCAACCAGTTCAAAGTACAGGGCAATGGCATCATCTATGGCACTTTCCCGTACAGCGTGTCGCCGCTGGTACTGGGGCCATTTACGGCAGGTGCAGCGGCCACGTCCCGCGAATTCGTGGTCAGGGATGCCGTGTTTGGCGACTGCCAGGCCAGTATCGAAGTCTCCATACCGGGGTGCAGCGCACCGGCCTGCAATATTCAGCAGCACTTGGTGGCCGAAGCGGGCGAGTGCAATACCGATAGTACCTATCAGCTGTTTTTGAATTTTACCCCGACCAGTGCGGCAAGCTCCGATTCTTTCACCGTTTTTGCCAATGGGCAATATTTTGGACACTACGCAGTCAGCCAACTACCGCTACAGATCGCCCACTTTCCCTGGGATGGCGGTGCCTTCGATGTGGTGCGGGTCTGCCTGGACGCTACCGCCGCCGACGCCTGCTGCGGGGAAATAGAATTTCATG
>JAYUXG010000518.1:0-3268 GCA_043753125.1 Saprospirales bacterium
TGGGTCTGTTGTGCGGGGGGCACGTCCTTGACTAAGATGACTGGCATTTTCACGCCTTCACGGCCCATCAAACCCACCACGTCGTCTAAGGCTTTCTCTAGCAACTTCACCGCTTTTTCCGAGGCAATTTTTTGATAATCAAAGTAATAGCCGTGTTCGCCGGTCAACAGCATATTGCCACAGATCAGGATGTCGGCGGCCACTTTACCCGCCACCCACCGCTTGAGCCACAGGGCTAACCCATTGAAAAAGCACGGGTCTTTGGTGGCCACCTGTAGATCATTGATATTGTCGTCGCCCTTGAAAAACTTAATTTGGCAGAGTGCCACGCCCAACGGCTCATTGCCCCGGTAGAAAACCAGGTAACCAAAACGCATCCCCAACGGCGGTTGCGCCTCCACGATGGATAGGTAGCGGCGTTGCAGGAACAGGTCTTGGGGCGGAGCCGCAGCGTCCCAGTCGCGTCCCGCCGCTTCGATGGAGCGAAAGAAACTGTATCGGAGCGCATTGGACGGGGCCACCGGGGCTTTGAGTGAAGCAGTGGTAGAACTTACAGGCATGGATGTAGACATCTTTTCGATGGCGCAAAAACGCATGGCGGTAGAAACAGTTGTTTTCATGGATTGATCTGCCATTTTTTAACTTCTGCTATGGCGGCGTGTTCGTCGGCCCAGCCCAGGAGCAGCATGGTGCCAATGCCATCATAGTACAAAAAGAATTGTTCGATGATGTGCTGCGCCGCGCTATAGTCGCGGTGAAACGACTCCCAGTCAGTGGCCCGGATGATGCGTAGGGCCGGATCTACGGGGATGGCCAGCACCTTGTGATCCAGTTCGCCGAGATCCCGGAGCAGCAGCAGGCCGATAGGCTGTACTTCGATGACCGTCCCCGTGGGCAGGTACTCGGCCAGCACCAGTACATCGAGGGGGTCGCCGTCGCCGCCCCGGTCTTTGTCCATACTCGTGGATGGCACAAAACCGTAGTTGAGGGGGTACGACAAAAAATTTACCCGTCGGGTATAACCATCGCGGATATCCGGTTGAAATTGAAGGAGTTGTTTGTTGTATTCGTACTTGGTGTTGGTACCGGCCGGTATTTCCACCACGCCTTGCAAGTGACCGTTGGCAGAAAAAGAAGGCAGGGCAAGATGGTTCATAAAGTGGGCAGTTGATGAAGGACAAATTTCCGGCGACTTGTGGAGAAATTGAATTTTATTTGTTCCCGCTTCCGTGAAAACCCGACTAATGTGCCATTCGTAGATGAAAGAGTAAGAAAAGCAATCGGCAATCAAAATTTTCTCAACATTCTCCACTCCCCCACATCTCAACTTTTTCCACATGACCAGCAACAATTATTTCGACCCCGCCGACCTCAAAAAATTTGGCAACATCGGCGAATGGCAGAAGCCTATGGCCGACAAATTTTTCGCCTGGTACAATGAGGTAATGCAGGAAGGTGCCCTTACTGAGCGCGAAAAGGCCCTTATCGCCCTCGCCGTGGCCCACACTATCCAGTGTCCCTACTGCATCGATGCGTACACTTCCACCAGTCTCGAAAAAGGGGCCGATGAAGAACAAATGATGGAGGCCGTGCAGGTCGCCGCCGCCATCAAGGCCGGCACCACATTGGTATATTCCACCCAGATGATGGGCCACGCCAAGGGGATGACCATGTAATTTGGTTGTCTGGTTATTAGTTGATCGGTTGATCGGTTGACTGGTTCATTGGTTCTTGGTTGCTTAGGTACGGCTGATAATGCAATCTCCACTTTGGCCAATAACAATTAATTTGCTCACGAATCAACTATTTAACCAGTCAACCAATAACCAATAACCACTAAATAGTCAGCCAACATGGGCATTCACCAACGTACCAAGTCGCTCACCGCACGCCACAGCGAATTGGCCTCTACGTTCTTTCAACTTAAAGTACTGAATGGAAAAGAGTTGACCGATGTGCGATTTCCGCTGTTTAGCGATCATATCCGACAAACTGATTTTCCAGATGGGCGCATCACGCCGACACAGATCGAGGTTTTTCAGGTAAACGTCGGCAAGCTCTGCAATCAGACCTGCGCCCACTGCCACGTGGATGCCGGGCCGGACAAAAAGGCCGAAAACATGACCCGCGAGACCTTCGAGCTGTGTCTCGACGTGCTTCGCCGCTACGATATTCCAACAGTGGACATCACTGGCGGTGCCCCGGAGATGAACCCGCATTTCCGCTGGTTCGTGGCGGAATGCACCCGGCTCGGCAAGCACGTCATCAATCGGTGCAACCTGACCATCATTATGGCCAACCCGAAATACCGCGACTTACCAGAGTTTTTTGCGGAGCACGGTGTGGAGATCGTATCGTCGTTGCCCCACTACTCTGCCCTGCGTACCGACAGCCAGCGCGGCGATGGCGTGTTCGAGGATTCCATCAAGGCGTTGCAGCTGCTGAATGCCGCCGGGTACGCCCAGCCCGGCACGGGCCTGCAACTGAACTTGGTTTACAATCCCACTGGCACCTTTCTGCCTGGCAACCAAGCCTCGCTGGAAGCCGATTTCAAACGCCAGCTGCGCCGGAAATACGGCATCGAATTCAACAACCTGTACGCTATCACCAATATGCCCATCAGTCGTTTTCTGGATTATCTACTAGAAACGGATCATTACGAAAGCTATATGCAGACGCTGCTCGATGCTTTCAATCCCGGTGCCGTGGCCGGGGTAATGTGCCGTAATACTATTTCGGTGAGCTATGAGGGCTACCTCTACGACTGCGATTTCAACCAGATGCTCGACCTGAAAGTAGCCGGGCCAAACCATCTCCGCAACTTCGACAAGGCGGCCCTCGAAAGCCGCACCATTGTGCTGAACCAGCACTGCTACGGCTGCACGGCCGGTGCGGGATCGAGCTGCGGCGGGCAGGTGGCTTGAACTGAAATTATAATTATATTTGGCTGAAACCATGTAGTTTTGTACTGTTCCAGCCAAATTACAATTTAAAAAATGGGCAACCCACAGTCGGAAAATCCTTTTTTGCTGCTCACCAAAAACGGGCCTGTCGTTTTTAAAAGCAACTTGAGCCAAGTGGATTTCCATGGGTTGGTGCTTCGTTACCAGGATTTCAAGATCGAACGCGACAAATATGGCTTCATTACCGTTGATCCGCTCATGACTTTCAACTCTGGCTACGACGAGGGAGAAGCCTTTTATTACCTCAAGCACTGGTCGAAAACTAACGACTTGGGCCGTGCTTTCAGCCCCACCACTTCCTTTGA
>JAYUXG010000519.1:0-3263 GCA_043753125.1 Saprospirales bacterium
GTTGCTCCTTTCCCGCAGAAATTCTAAAATTATTTTATAGAGGTCAGCCACGCTGGATTCGTCTTCCAGTTGGGTGATCATCTCGACCATGTTGTATTTTAATTCAATAATCGCGCTCATAATAGAAGTTTTTTACAAAAATAGGCGAAATTATTTCGTTCCTAAAATTGGACCGCCCGCAAGATCCCATCCACACTGCTATCCGTCAAATCCAGAATCGTTTGTGGGAAAAAACCCAACACCAGCACCAAGGTCGCCACAGTCCCCAGCACCAAACCTTCCCGCGTCGTTACATCGGCAAAACGCGCCGTCTCACTATTGGTTTCGCCAAACATCGCCATCCCGTAGGCCCGGAGCATATACACTGCGCCGTAGATGATGGTCAAGCCGGCCACGGCACCCAGCCAGAAATTATAGTTCCAGACGCCGTTCAGCAACAAGAACTCGCCGACAAAACCATTGGTCAGCGGCACCGCCACCGAGCCGAGCATGATAATCATGAACAGCGTAGCAAACTTTGGGGCCGACTTGGCAATTCCGCCCAAGTCCGCCAGCGAGCGGGTACCTAAGCGACACTCTATCAAGTCGGCCACACAGAACAAGCCCACTACATTGATGCCGTGGTTGAGCATCTGGATCAGTCCGCCCTGCATCCCAGTCTTGTTCCAGGCCAATATACCTGCTGCAATTAATCCAACGTGGGCGATGGAGGAATAGGCCAGCAGACGTTTCATATCGTTCTGCTTCACCGCGATCAGGCTGGCGTACACGATGCCGATCACTGCTAAGGTAATGAAGATCGGTGACCAAGCCTCCCAAGCCTCCGGCGACAACGGTACCATCCAGCGAATGACGCCGTAAATGCCCATCTTGAGCATAATACCGGCCAGCAGCATGGTGCCGCCCGTGGGAGCCGTGGTGTAAGTATCCGGCTGCCAGGTGTGGAAGGGGAAAACCGGCATCTTAACGGCAAAGGCCAGAAAAAAGCCTAGCATGACCCACCAGGCCGCTTCGGGCGTGAGTTGCACCGCCACCAAGTCGGCCCAGGCAAAAGAGTGATGGCCGACTCCCCCGGCCACATCTGCGTCGATCAGCGGGGTCTGTAGATACACGTACAGCAGCGACAGCAACATGAACAATGACCCAATAAAGGTATAGATAAAGAATTTTAGTGTCACTCGGATGCGATCTTGACCGCCCCAGATGGCGCAGATAAAATAGATTGGAATTAAAGCAAGTTCATAAAAAATATAGAATAAAAGGCCATCGGTGGCTAAAAATACTCCATTGAGGGCACCGATCATTAGCAGTACCAATCCGTAGTAACGCGGCTCATTATCGAAGGTGCGGCTAAAACTACTGAGCACGATCAACGGGGCCAATAGATTGGTGAGCAGTACCATCAGTAGGCTAACCCCGTCCATGCCCAGGGAGAAGTGGATGCCTGCGCTTGGCACCCAAGGCAGGTGGAAAGTACATTGCTCGGCCCCGCCCCGCTCGAATGTCAGCCCACAAAAAGCGGTGACAGCGAGGTTGGCGAGCGTGGCGAAAAGGGCAATGTTCCGTACCATCGTTCCGCGCAGGGCGAACACAAGCAGAGAGGCAAGAATGGGGATAAGGACAAAGAGTATGGACATATAAGTCGGTTATTCCAGGTTTTGTAGTATGGCTTCGATTTGTTGTTGTAATTGTGGCAAGTTATTTTCAATAGTTGACCATACAAATTGCAGCCTAATCTTGTCCTCCTGCTCCCTTGTCATAGATCAAGATTTTATCAGCTTCGATGTAAGGCCTAATATATGGGGAAATGCCATCATTAGAAATAAAATCTACTTTTTTTCTCAATAGGTCTTCCAATTCTAAGTGCATTTGTACAAAATATAGGCCTATCTTTTGATTCCAATCTACTTCCACCAAAATATCAATATCGTTTTTCCTGCTTGCCTCCCCACGGGCATAAGAACCAAACAGATAGGCCTTCAGAACGGGCTTGTCCTGAAAGTAATCCGTGATGACCTTTATTTTTCGTTTTGATAAGTGCATTCAGTCTTTTTTTATTTTAAAAATCCGAAATTCGTTATCCTCAAAAAGCATGGGGTAAGGGATGGAATCGGGCAATTTGGTGCGATCAATAATGGCATAATGCAGCCCCACGGTCGCCTCTCCATTCAGCCAGTTGGGGTCGCGCACCCGGTCTCCCTCTGACCAGCCCCGCCGGTGCGCGAAGTACAGCATAGAAGGATCTGGTTCCCTGCCCCGCACCACGACCA
Organism: Saprospirales bacterium; assembly: GCA_043753125.1. Classification (GTDB taxonomy): domain Bacteria; phylum Bacteroidota; class Bacteroidia; order Chitinophagales; family Saprospiraceae; genus M3007. Next base: position 2,271 of record JAYUXG010000519.1, read on the forward strand.
TAGCATCTCTTGGCACCACGCTATCGGTTATCTGTTCCAATTTTAAAAATTTCTGTTCTGGGTAAGGGATAAAAAAATCTTCTTTTTTCTTATGGATCGCATCGCCTGCCAGCAGTGCCAATACTGCGATATATAACCATTTGTTGCTAATCATAGCACTCAATCCATACCCAGTAATCAGGGCCATAATCGGCACGTAAGGTATAACGTAATATTCGTGGCCCGAAAAAGTCTGGCCAACCTGTAGCATAAAACACAAGAAAACAGCACTGTACAAAAACCAATTGAGCAGCAATGTATATTGTTTCTCCTTGATCATAAGGAGTAACCCGCTGACTAGAAACAAATACGCCCATCTACTTTGCAAGGCAATGGGAAAGAAACGCTCTTTGGTGTAGTCCCAAAACTTGATAAACAATTCGTACCAGGCCCTTTCCAAGCCGAGCCGAAAGAACCATCCATGATGATACTCCACTTCGGCCCAAGGTATCCAAACGAAATACCAGGCCGACATGGCTGCAAACGCTATAGCCCCGCCGATTGTCAGCCGTATTTTCCTTTTCCACTCAAATGTCCGGTCAAAATAAGGTAGTACCAAAAAGACCAAGGCCGCCGCCGCCGGTATCTTGCTCAATAAGCCCAACGCCGTCGCCACTGTGAAAGCGACCAAACGCCATGTCTTTCCTCTTTCCAAATATTCCCAGCCCATATTTACGCCGATCAACACCAAAGAAAGCGAGAACACATCGGGCATTGCTTTTCGGGCATAGATATACGCGATAGAGGTGCCAAACAAAACGGTACTCGCCAGTGCTGCGCGGTCGTTCGTTACGCGACGGGCTATTTTGTAAAAATGCCATAGTCCAAAACTCGCCAGTATCAAATTCAACAACCGAAAGCACCAGTTATACTCGCCAAAAATCTTCCACATCAAAAAGATCGCATAGTTCAGCACCGGGAATTCCATCACCTCGAAACCTGGCCGCGAGTCAC
>JAYUXG010000520.1:0-3257 GCA_043753125.1 Saprospirales bacterium
TTTTGTGCGGAACACGCCGTGAAAGCCTTTGAAAACGCGACCTCGCTCAATCCGGCAAAAGTCGAACATAAAGTCAACCTGGCATTGGTGTACTCGGAAAACCCACCGCCCGACAATCCGATGCAGGCGGTGCTGATGTTGCGCGAATTGGAAGCGCAGCACCCCACAGAGACCTCCGTGTACAATGCGCTTGGTCGCCTGGCCATCAAAACTGGCCAGTGGCAACGCGCCATAGACCGCCTCGAAAAGTCGTGGGTGCTCAACAAAAATAACCCGAACACGCCTTGCCTGTTGGCGAAAGCCTACGAAGGGGCGGAACAAATGGATAAAATGGCCGAGTTTGCCCGGCTTTGTAAATAATTCGGAGTGCGAAATTTATTTCGCATAGAAGATAAATGTCTACTAATGAACCTACTGCGGAATAAATTCCGCGTTCCATAAATATTTCACCATTTCACAATTCACAGCAGTATGCCTTGCGGAAAAAAACGTAAACGACATAAAATTGCCACCCACAAGCGCAAGAAGCGCTTACGCAAGAACCGCCATAAGAAGAAACGCTAGTGTCTGAACCACAGGCAGGGACGAGTCAGTTTTAGAACCATGTCCTGCCCGGGGTCAGCGCCAGACGCAACCGTCGAATCGAAAAACTTTCCGGAAGCCTCGTTGCCGCCGAAAAGTTTTTTCGCTGTCTGCCCAAGTACGTTGTAAATTAAGATTTTTGGAGTATTTGAGTATTTGAGTATTCGATCAATTACCTGATTATCAGGTATTTTAGTCGAATAATCGAATACTCGTATTCCCAAAAAGTTTAACATTGGCAGTACCTCGTTCGCTCCTTGGCAAGCCTGCATAGCCCCTAATTTGAGTCGGCCCCAGCCGACTGAAGCTGCGACATCGTCCGCCCAAACGATCTCGAAACAGCCCTTCTTGCCCATCGAATCCGAATACCTGGAGCCACCACTTTTGGCTCCGCTGCCCAGCAGCCGATAACACGCCTCGACGGCCTGATTTTGACGCCCGTACCGACCCCCGGTAGCCGGTCGAAGGGCCTTTGCATTTTTCTCTCCTGCGTTTGCTCTGCCTGTTGCAAACCATTTTTACCACCGTGGATAAAGAACTCATTATCAACGCCGCCGAATCGGGCGTTGAGCTGGCCTTGCTAGAGAACGGAAAACTCGTTGAGCTCCAGCACCAGAAAATCAACAACAACTTTAGTGTCGGCGACATCCTCGTCGGCAAGATCCGTAAGATGATGCCCGGTCTCAACGCCGCCTTTGTGGACATTGGCCACCGCAAAGACGCCTTTTTGCACTACACCGACTTGGGTCCCAACCTGCCCTCGCTGGTGAAGTGGACCAACGGCGTGACCAACGGCAGCATCAACACGCACAAGCTGGACAACTTTAAGTTCGATAGCGAAATCGTCAAGACCGGCAAAATCGATCAAGTGCTCAACAAGCGCTGGCCCATCGTTGTCCAGATTTTGAAAGAGCCAATTTCTACCAAAGGTCCGCGGCTCTCCTGCGAGATCACTTTGCCGGGCCGCTACATGGTGCTTTCCCCCTTTTCGGAGGCGGTATCAGTGTCGAAAAAGATCGGGAGCGGAGAAGAACGCAAGCGCCTGCACACGCTGGCCGAGAGCATCAAGCCCAAAAACTTTGGCCTTATCATTCGCACCGCTGCCGAGGGAAAAAAGGTGCAGGAGCTCCACGAGGAGCTGACTCATCTCATGGGCCAGTGGGAAGACATTTTCCGCCAATTGAAGACGGCTATTCCGCCCGCCAAGCTGTTGAGTGAGCTCGACAAGCCCGCCAGTGTGCTCCGCGATATGCTCAGTGCTGGTTTCAGCCGTATTGTGGTCAATGAAAAAGACCTCTATGCCGACATCCGGGCCTATATGCAAAACATCAGCCCCGACCAGGTGAGCATCGTGCAACTGCACAGCACGCCCAAGCCGGTGTTTGACCAGTTTGGCGTGACCAAGCAGATCAAGGCCTCTTTTGGCAAGACCACCACCATGACCAGCGGGGCCTACGTAATCATCGAAAAGACGGAGGCCATGCACGTCGTGGATGTAAACAGCGGACACAAAATGGCCACTGCCGACGTAGACCAAACTATTTTTGGGGTCAATCTGGAAGCCGCCGAGGAGATTGCCCGACAAATCCGCCTGCGCGACATCGGTGGCCTGATCGTCATCGATTTCATCGACATGAAAAACCCGGAGCACAAGAAGCAACTGGCGAAGGCGATGGAGGACTTTATGCGCAAAGACCGTTCGCAGCATACCGTGTTGCCGCTTTCGAAGTTTGGCCTGATGCAGATTACCCGCGAGCGCGCCCGCCCGGAGGTCATGGTGGACACCGCTGAAGTCTGCCCTACCTGTGGCGGCACCGGCAAGATAAACGCCACTATCCTGCTGATCGATGACATTGAGCGGGACATGGAATTTGTGATGCAATCGCGTCCCAAGGGTACGCTATATCTGCGCGTACATCCTTACTTAGACGCTTACCTCAAACAGGGCTTGCCCAGTCGCCGGATGCGCTGGATGTTAAAGTACAACAAATGGGTGCGCATCTTGCCCCATGCCGATTATCAATTGTCGGAATACCGCTTCTATGAAGGCGACGACGATGAAATACGGCTGAACTGAAAAGGCAAGGGCAATTCCTAGTTCCCCTTGGTCTGCTCTCCCTTTAAGGGGCTAAACATGAAAGGGCAAACCGGTTTCACCCGCTTGCCCTTTTATTTTTTAAGTGATTACTTTGGCTTATTGCACAAAATCAATACAGACCACAGATCAACGCAAAGCGTTCATAATCAATGCCCTGACCGCACCAATAACCAATCAACCAATGACCAGTCAACCACCTAAAAGTGGGGGCAATCACATTTCGGCTTGAACGACCGACAGGCTTCCAAAAGCATTGTGCCAGTCATCAGCAGGAAAAAAGCCACGCGTACCCAATTAATTTTTTTCATAGTCAAAAGTCTGTTTACTTTTACAAAGGCGAATGTAACTCCAAACGCCACAAATCGAAACGAAATTTTAAGCCACTGCCGATAGTTCGTTCGGAGGCCACCCGGTTGGCAGGGCAACACTATGAAACGCATCCTCATTGCACCGCTCAATTGGGGCCTGGGTCACGCGACCCGGTGCATCCCGCTTATTCACGCGCTCCGGGAAATGGGCGTGGAGGTATTCCTGGCGTCCGATGGGGCTGCTTTACATCTGTTGCGCGCCGAGTTTC
>JAYUXG010000521.1:0-7938 GCA_043753125.1 Saprospirales bacterium
AAATTTTTCATCGCAGGAAAAAGTAGGTGAGTAAGGAAAGTGAGGAAAAACATAGATTATTCCTTCCGCGCCTTGATGCGCCCGTCGGAATCTTCCGCCCCGCCGCTGTTGCGGTTACGGGTTTTCAGGTTTTGGTTACCAAAATTCCAGGTAAAGCTCAAGGCAATGTTTTGGCTTTCCCAGGTGGTGCGGGTGGTGCCGCGCACGGAACCAAAATCGACCGATTCGGTCCAACGTTGGGTGCCAAAGAGGTCATTGACGGCTATTTTCACCGTGGCCTGGTCGTTCCAAAGTGATTTTTTAGCCCCAGCGGAGACACTGCCAATACCGCGATTGACGAAAATGCCCTCTCGGGTTGGAAACTGCGACCAAAAAGAGGCCTCCAGCCCGTAGCCATGTCCCAGATTAAACTGCTGCGACAGATAGCAACCACCGCCAAAAGAACCGGCACTTAATGGCCCATCAGCCAGTTGTGACTGGAATTGGTGGTGCCATACCCCCAGCCATAAGTAGCCTTCCCACCACGATTTGATCGGCAAAGGCAGATTGACGTTCAGGCTAAAACGCTCCTGTTGGTGCAGGTTTTGGGGTTGGGTGTACGCCTGTTCACCTTCCTGCCGGGCAATGGTGTTCACCAAATCCGTAGTGCGGCTATATCCAATGGATGCACTGGCGGCATACTTATAGGTGTAGATCAGTTCGACCGAATTGGTGTAAGCGGGCCGCAGATAGGGATTGCCGCGTTCGCTGATGTAAGGATCAATCTGCCACACGAACGGATTCAAATCCTGATAGGCCGGGCGGCTCAGGCGGCGGTTGTACGACAGACCGAGCTGGTGCATTGGTTTCAGGGTATATTGCAGATAGGCGGTCGGGAACAGGCCGAGGTAGGCCGTATCGGGGTTGTTCAACACTTCGCCATACAAATCCGTCGAGTTGCCCTGCACGGCGGTGCGTTCGGCCCGCAGGCCCACTTGCCAGTTGAATTTTTGGCCTTGTTTGCCGATGTTCGTATAGGCAGCCGCGATGTTTTCCCGGTAGTCAAAACGATTGGTGCGACCGGCATCCGGCCGGGACAGGCCATTGGCTTCGCGAATGCTTTGAATGTCGTTCTCAGAATTTGTCCAATTCACCTTTGCGCCCATTTCCATTTTTACGCCGTCTTTGCGGCTCTGTACGTAGTCGGCTTTCAACGACCAGACCATGATCGTAGAGCCGATGTCGCTGTACAGGGCATCGTTGGCCAGCAGGTTATTTTCGGCATCGAAACGCTGATTCCCCAGCGTGTTGGTACCTGCGCTGCGGAAAGCAATGCGGTCGGCATCGAAGGTCATTTCCCGGCCCAGCGTGTCGGCGAAGCGATAGTTCAGGTTGTAGGTGAGGCGGTCGTTATGGGTGGGGGCAAGGATGCGGCTGCGTAAGGTGCTGTCAATCAAGGCACTACCCTCTTGCCGGATCTGCGTCAGGTTAGATTTCTGGGAATCGTTGCGGTAAAAATTGCCCAGCACCAGCACACCCAGCGTATGACGATCATTGACAAAGCAGTCAGCTCCCGCCTTGAAAGACTGAGTGCCAAAACGTTCAATCATGGGGTTCGTTTGGTTAAACACCTTGCCGTCTGCATACCGCTCAATGTTTTGATGGATGGACTGCGCACCGTCAATGAGGTTGCCATTGCCAAACACGTTGATCTTGCCGGGCCGATAATTCAGATTCAAGCCAGTGCGCAAGCGGGCGTGGATGCCTTGTGTGTTTCCGGCGGACAGGCTACCATTCAGACCCAGGTTCTGGTTCTTTTTCAACCGAATGTTGATGATGCCCGACACGCCTTCTGCATCGTATTTGGAGGAGGGACGGGCGATCAGCTCGAGCTTGGAGACCGATTCGCCAGGCATACTTTGCAGGAAAGCCAGCAATTGGTCACCCGACAATTGGGTCGGCTTGCCATCCACCATGACCATCACGCCGCTTTTGCCTTCCAGCATGACTGCGCCCTGCGGCGTAATGACTACGCCGGGGGAGCGTTGCAACAGTTCCAACGCATTGTTGCCCGCCGCCAGCGTGGAGCCTTCCACGTTGACCACGACCTTATCTAACTGCCGTTCGATGGTAGGCAGTTTGGCGGTTACAGTGGCCTCTTGCAGCATGGTTGCCGAAGCCAGCGTGAGCGGTTCGAGACGAATTGCATCGTCTTTGGTGACGGAAATAACTGACGAAAAAACATCGGCGTAGCCAATGAGCGCACACTGAATGCGGTATTCGCCAACCGCCACATTCTGGAAAACAAAGGAGCCTTCGGCTGTGGCGGCTACGCCCGCCACAAAACTGCTATCGGTGGCGCGCAGGAGCCGTATAGTGGCAAATTCGGCGGGTAAACCGGCGGCGTCACGCACTGTACCGGTAATAGACTGGGCAAATGAGGTGATTTGGAGAAACAGTGCGAGGCAGCAGCACGTAAATTGCTTGGACATGGTCAACGTTTTTTTTTTGCAAATAGATGCTGCAAAAATGGGCTGACCACAGGGACACCATCGCCGCAAAGGATGATTTGAGACGGGTGGTTGGGGTATCGGATTACGATTTGAGACGGAGGGTTGTTGAGAATGTTGAAGTTGTTGAGAAAACTACACGCTGGTGGAGGAGTCTCCACCTTTTACCCGCCGGAAGATTTTTTAGGCGAAGGAGGACTCTCAACGGCCAAATAGTGGCTCGGGGCTTGGCCCGTCAGTTTTTTAAAAGCCCGATTGAAGGTGGCTTTCGAGTTGAATCCCGATTCAAAGGCGATGCCCAAGAGCGAGAGGTGTTGAAAATCGGGAGCGGCTAGTTTGCGTTTCACCTCTTCGACGCGGTAGGTATTGACAAAGTCATTGAAGTTTTGGTCGAAACCATTGTTGACCAAATACGACAATTGCGACGCATTCAAGCCTACCCGTTCCGCGAGGTTGGAAAGCGTCAATTCAGGATCGAGCCAAGGCTTTTCAGTTTCCATGAAAGTGGCCAGTTGGGGACGGCGAAGGGCTACTGCTTCCGGCTGTAAAGCTAATTTCCCGTTCGACGTATTGGCCGGACCTTCCACCTGGGTTTGTTCGGCCAAAAGGGCGCGTTGCTCCAACGTGGCGTACTGCACGCTCGATTTTTGGGCAAAGGCCCAGCCCGTGGCGGAGAGGTAGTAGAGCAGCAAGGCCCGCGTCAGGTTGAGCCAGTACCAGTCGGTGTACCAGAAATCGTAGCCCATCGCAATGGCCGTAAAAAGCAGATCGAATCCCAAATAAGCGGCAAAAGCAACCAAAAAGACGCGCAGCCAATCCAAGGTCATCTGCCCGGTATTTGCGTATTCCTGCTCGATCAGCTGGCGATAATGACGGAACCGCCGCAAGGATTGCCACAAGTACCAGGTAGAGGTGAGGTAAAAAACCGCGCTAAGACCATATTGCAAGACGTTGCCTGCCAGGCTATTTAGAAACTGATTCCTCTCCGCAATAGGTATAGCCCACACCGAAAAATGAACGACGTAATACAGCAGTGGCAGGCCGAAATGCAGGGCATCGCGCCGCCGCCACCGGAACTGCCCGTCGGTCAGGGCGCGGACGTAGCACAAGATAAGCGGACCATACACCAGAGGGTTGTCAAACGGAAAAAACGTCAGGTCATAGCCCTGCTCACGGGCGTAGTCGTACACGCCCATGAAACCGATGAAGTGTTCGATCAAGGAGCAAGCCAGCTCAAGCAGCAGTGCGGACAGGAGGAAATCCGCCGTTTGCCGACGGCGGAAGCCACGTGCCAGCAGCAGACCAGCAATGACCAGGCTCTGCAACATGGCAATCAGCAAGAGGAGAGAACGGAGATTGATGGCGTAGTCCAAGGACACTTTTTTGGGTGGCAAAAGTACCGAGCCTACACCTTTCGACGCCTGCGCATTTTCCAAACATTTACTCATAGCTGTCTTCCTGCCTTCGACTGCCACCCACCACTCTCCCGCTTCATACCTAATTAAATCATATCTTAATATAATTAATTTATAAAATATTTACAATCAAAATACTATGCTTATCATAACCTTACCCTCCCTCTTTGTTTACGTAATAAAACTTTTTGTTTTTTTAAACTATTTTAGATACAATTGGTTTTAAACTGGTACTTTCGCTAACTTTGTTCGATGCAGCAGGAACGAATCCAGGAGAAACTTAAAATACTGGCGGATGCCGCCAAATACGACGTGTCGTGCGCCTCCAGTGGGGGTAAGCGGGCCAACACGCCCGGCGGCATCGGCAACAGCCACGGTATGGGCATCTGTCACAGCTACACCGAAGATGGCCGTTGCGTATCATTGTTAAAAATACTCCTGACTAATTATTGCATTTTCGACTGCGCCTACTGCGTGAGTCGGCGCAGCAATGACGTACAGCGGGCCGCCTTCACGGTGCAGGAAGTGGTGGAGTTGACCATGAACTTCTACAAGCGCAACTACATCGAAGGGCTGTTTTTGAGCTCCGGCATTTTCAAAAACGCCGACTACACCACGGAAAGATTGGTACGAGTAGCAAAGGAATTGCGCACGGTACATCATTTCAACGGCTACATCCACCTCAAGGTTATTCCCGGAGCCAGCGACGAGCTGATGCGCGAAGCCGGGCTTTTTGCCGACCGCCTGAGCGTGAACATCGAAATACCCTCCGAGGAAGAACTGAAAAAGGTGGCTCCGGAGAAAAACTACGCCGACGTACTGGCCCCGATGGAACTGTTGAAAGACGAAATCGTGGCGAATAGAGAAGAGCGCAAACTGTTCAAACACGCCCCGACCTTTGCCGCAGGCGGCCAAAGCACCCAAATGGTGGTGGGGGCCACGCCAGAAACCGACCTGCAAGTGCTTGGCCTGGCAGATAGCCTGTACCGGGAAAAGGGCCTGAAACGGGTTTATTACTCCGGCTACGTACCGATCAGTGCGGACGAGCGGATGCCGGTGCTGTCGCACCCCCCGCTGCTGCGCGAAAACCGTCTGTACCAAGCCGACTGGCTGATGCGCTTTTATGGATACAAAGTCGGCGAGCTGGTGGATGCTACTCACCCGACCCTCGACACAGAAGTGGACCCCAAACTAGCCTACGCGCTACGGCACCCAGCCATGTTCCCCATTGATGTGAACAAGGCGGATTATGCTATGATCCTGCGCATCCCTGGCGTGGGAATCAAGTCTGCCAACAAGATCATTGCTGCCCGGCGGTTCGGGCGGCTGCGCTACGAGCATTTGCAAGGGTTTGGGGTGGTGATGAAGCGCGCCAAGTATTTTTTGACCTGCGCCGACCGTATTCCGGTACACGCCGGGCTGGACCCCAATTTGGTGCGCAAGCAGTTGTTGCACGACAAGCCAGTGCAGCAGCAATTGAGTTTGTTTTAAGGACTCGGCTTTCGGCCTCGGATTCTACGCTATGCTTTGAATAACAAACCATTGTGGCCAATACCCAACGACTCTTTTTATACGACGGCACTTACGAAGGCCTGCTCTCCGCCATCTTTGAGAGCTATCGGCTGCATCTGGAAGCCAGCGGTTTTGTGGCCAAAGACGCCTTTCATGGCGATTTGTTCGAGGCTCCGTTGGTGGTGCCGACCCATCCCGAACACGCCCAACGGGTGACGGCAGGCTTGATCCGCAAGACCTCGCCGCAGGCGGCCACGATGCTCTACCACGCTTTCCTCTCGGAACACGAGGACGTGGAAATGTTGATCTATCGCTTTATTCGGTTGGCGATGGCCAGTCCGCTCAACATGGAGGAGAACTTTCTGGAACCTTGCGTGCTGAAACTGGCCCAGTTGAAAAAGCAAATCGGGCGCGAAGTCCACCGGATGCACGCCTTTGTGCGCTTTCAAAAAGCTACGGATGGCCTGTTCATGGCCGTGGTAGAGCCGGACTTCAACGTGCTACCGCTCATCGGCCAGCATTTCCAGGAGCGGTACGTGGCCCAACCTTGGGTGATTTACGACGTGCGCCGCCACTATGGGCTGCATTACGATACCCAAAAAATGGATTACGTGACGTTTAGTGCGGAGGGTCACCTGCGTTTGCAGCGACAGGCGAAGGATGCTTTGGCGGTGGAAGAGGACCAATACCAAACCCTGTGGAAGGATTATTTCGGCAGCATCAACATCCCGGAACGGCGCAACATGAAGGCCCACTTGCAACACGTACCCAAACGCTATTGGAAATATTTGACCGAGAAATATTGAACGTGGCCATTCCGGATGTTCGGAATGGCCACGTTCGTTTGACGACTTCACGCTGCCCAAGCGTTCACTGTGGGGTCAGCACGATGCGCCTGGTGACCCGTTCGCCGTCTTTTTGGAACACCAGCCAATAGATGCCGTTCGGCAGCGGACCGGCCTCGAACGTGTAGCGATATTCCCCGGCCACTTGGGTCTGGCGCGGCAGGGGCTTGGCGACCAATGTTCCGGTGCTGTTGAAGACCGCAGCTTCCACTTCCTGGGTCGCAGCGAGCGTGTAGGAAAAGGTAGTGCTGCCGGAGAAGGGGTTGGGGGAGACGTTGAATGGGCTGCTGGCCAACGCAGGCTTGCCCGTCGCCCCGACCGAAGAAGATTCTTGGACATTTAAGTGCTGTTGGTTATTGTCGGCTTCCAGCAGCCATTCTTCCTGGTTGGGGGTGGTGAGGCTTTGTACTGCGCCACCGCAACCATCTATCACTGCCCGAAAGGTGCAACCAAGGCGCGCATGAAAACCCGGGGACAGGTAAATACTTTGGCCGGCATCGTAAATCACTTGAGTGCCCGCTGGGATGTTGTGCGCAACGAAATTACCAAGGAGAGAATTACCAATGGCAGACGATACCTCGAAATGCAGCGGCTGAACGACTGGTCGAAGGTCAGCCCCCGGGATATAAAAGGGTGGGCAAGGCTTGATCGGATACAGCCATTTGAGGGCCAACACATCTACGGGGCTGTACTCAGTGGCATTGCCAAAGGGTTCCCCATTGATGGCGGTGATGGTCGGCAGGCCATTTACGCTAAAGTCAAAGGGGCCATAATGCATCACCGATTCAAAATCGTACAGCCAGATGTCGGTTCCATCCGTGATGTGCTGGTCGAAATTATGTTCTTTGCCCGGTATTATATTGGCCCAATTGATGGTCACGTGGCTGTTGCGGTCTTCGCGGGATTGTTCATGCCACAGCCCGGCGGCGTGGCCTATTTCGTGGACAATGGCCCGAAAACCGCAACCTGTGCCATTGTTGCCCGGTGCAAAGGGATCCTTCAAATTGACGAGTTGACCACCGCTGCTTTGCATACCAACCTGTGAGTCACAAACAGTGGACGGGTTGAACACCACCCAGCGGGTGTCGCCGCTGACAAAGGGACGCAGGTAAAGGTGGGTCGCGCCGTTGACGTACTCCATGGACTGACGCAACAAGGTGATATATTGGGAAGTAAATCCAGCATTGATAATGAACGGAATAGTGCCGTTGGGCCAGCGGAACTGAGTAGCCTCCCGGACGACCCCCCGGTCCTGGGCCATGGCCTGCAGTTCTTCGATGCGTCCGAGTACGATGTCGCCTTCGATGCTCGCCCAACCGTCGGTCACTGCCACGGTCAGGGTTTGGGGCTGGGTGGTGCCGGGAAGCACGGTGGTAATCCGGACGATGGAATCGGGGGTAGTGTTGCCCTGGAACAGGGCGCAAACCGGTTCCTGGCTCCGCAGCACATGGGCGGCCAACAGCAGGAAAAAGGGGAGCATTTTTGAATATTTCACGGTAAAAATATTTTTAGAGGGAGAGAAAAAAACTGCCCCGGCAGGGCTGATCGCAAGGCACGGGGCAGTAGAGGAAAGAAAAAGCACTTGGTTACTTGTGTTTCAGTTGTTCTACTTCCTGCCGGAGCGAGGTATTATCTTTATCGAGTTGGATGAGATACAGCGTCAGTTCTTCGATCTTT
>JAYUXG010000522.1:0-7906 GCA_043753125.1 Saprospirales bacterium
TCCGGTTTCGGGTTTGCGCTGGCATTGCCTTTTGCGCTGTTCGCCATGTTTCCCGGCTGGCTCAATTCGCTCCCCAAGTCCGGCGGCTGGATGGACAACGTGAAGATCACGCTCGGCTTTTTGGAATTGGCCTTGGCCCTGAAGTTCCTCAGCACCGCTGACATGGTACGCCACTGGGGCATCCTGAAATTTGAACTTTTCCTCGGCTTTTGGCTGGTCATCGCTGCTCTGTTGGCACTGTACCAATTTGGAGTATTAAAAATAAAGGGCAACTCCGGGCGACCGGGCATTGGCCGCCTCACCGTGGGCCTGATGGCTACCGCCTTGACGGCCTATCTTGGTTGGGGGCTTTTCAACTACCAATCGCTGTCGCTATTGAGCGGCATTGCACCGCCCGTGCATTACAACTATTTCCGCCCGATGGACTGCCCGCACGGCCTGAACTGTTACCACGACTTTGATGAGGCTTTGGCGGCCGCTAAACGGGAAAACAAGCCTCTTTTCGTGGATTTTACGGGTTATGGCTGCGTCAATTGCCGTAAAATGGAGGAAGGCGTATGGAAGGAACCAGTCATTTTGACGCACTTGAAAGACCGCTATATCCTGTTGTCGCTCTACGTGGACGACCAGGAACGGCTTTTTCCGGACAGCAAATTCAAATACCTGCTGGACTCCAAAACGGGCGAAAAAATCCGCACCAAAGGCGACAAATGGGCGCAGTTTGAAAGCAGCAACTTTGGCAAAATCAGCCAACCCTTGTACGTGCTGATGAGCAACGACGGCAAGACGCTGCTCAACCAACCGCGTGGCTATACGCCCGATGTGGAGGTGTATAAGGCCTTTTTGGATTGTGGCTACGAGGCTTTCCAGCAGGTGAAGGATAGGAAGGGAAAGGAGATGATCGGGGAAAGCGGGCAGCAATAGGCAGAGAGGGGAATAACAGTTTGCAAACACCACAGTGTACGCCTTTATGCTATGGCACTAAAAAATTTTGCCAAACGCCGCAACATCTCCTCATGAAGACTAACCGGAATCTGGCCCATACGACCTTGCAAGCTGCCCAAAGACAGGGTATGAAGATAAGTTAGCCGAACCAATGACGGCTGTTTGAGACGGTTGTTGACATCGGGCAAAAGAATTTCGTCCATGCCTTGCTGCTCGTGGCGCAATTGGGTGGAAATGCCACAAACCACGAAGTCGCCAAAAGAGGGCAAATGTTTGAGTAACAGGACGGGACGGAGTTTTATTTGGCCGTCGGATTGGGGCAAGGCCGCCAACCCAATGTCACCTTCCTCCATACCAATTGGGTTGAAAAGCAGGATTGATTTCCAACAAATCCAACTCGTTATATTCCGGCTCGTCTTCGGCATAAATTGCATTCAACCCGTGGGCGGCATCCAGTAAAAATTGATGGCGCCAAGTGGCAAAATCCTCTACTGAGCCAGTATCTGGCTGCGAGCGGCTTTTTATTTGCAGTAAGTATTGCACATAGTGCAGCACCTCCAACTGTAAGGCTTCGGGCAAATGCTTGAAATAAGACAAAACTAGTTGTTCCATAACCAAATCGATTAATACAGCAAAGCAAAGTTAAACACTTTTTGGCTTTGTTGACTCCCTCCCCCTTACGACAAATACTTCCCCACAATAGGCATCCGCCGACCCATGCCAAAGCCCTTGCTGCTCACCCGCAGCACCGGCGCGGCCTGCTCCCGCTTGAACTCGTTGATGTTCACCATACGCAGCACCCGCTGCACCAGCGCAGCCTCGAAGCCCATATCCACTAGTTCGCGTGGCCCCTGGCGGCACTCAATGTATTGGTAGAGCAATTTGTCCAACACGTCGTAGGGCGGCAGACTGTCGGAGTCCTTCTGGCCAGGGCGTAGTTCAGCACTGGGGGGCTTGGTCAGGCTGTTTTGCGGGATCACCTCCCCGTTGCGGTTGAGGTATTGGGCCAGCGCGTACACCTCTGTTTTATAAACATCTCCCAGCACCGAAATGCCGCCGCACATATCGCCGTAAAGGGTACCGTAGCCGACCGCCATCTCGCTTTTGTTGGTAGTATTCAGCAAGATATGGCCGAACTTGTTGCTCATCGCCATCAGCAGCGTACCACGTATGCGGGCCTGAATGTTCTCTTCGGTTACATTGAACGGCAAATCCTTGAAATGCGGTGCCAAGGCTGCCTCGAACTCCTCATACATAGGCTTGATGGCAATTATCTCGTGGCGAATACCAAGGTTCTCAGCCAATTGGCGGGCATCATCCACCGAGTGACCACTGCTGTACTGACTGGGCAAAAGCAGGCCTAACACATTTTCCGCGCCGAGGGCCTGGGCGGCCAGCACCGCCGTCACCGCCGAATCTATGCCGCCCGAGAGGCCAAGAATGCCTTTTTTAAAGCCCAATTTATGGAAATAATCGCGGATGCCCACGACGAGTGCCGCATGAATCAATGCTGTTTTTTTCTTCGGTTGTTCCCGCTGCTGGCCGCCCTGTTGCACGGTCTCAAGATCATATATCTGCATGGCTTCTTGCCAGTACGGCATCTCGTCGAAAACCATCCCATCGGGCGACATGACCAGGCTGCCGCCATCAAAAATAATGTCCGTCTGTGCCCCTACGTGGTTGGCATAGAACATCGGCAGGCGATAGCGTTCTACATTGGCCCGCACGATCTGGATGCGCGTCTCCGCTTGCGGGGCGGAGAAGGGCGAGGCGGAAATATTGATGATAAAATCCGGCTTTTCCAGCATCATTTCGTCCAGCGGACAGACCCGGTAAAGCGGGTTTTCATTGCCTACGTTCCAGATGTCCTCACAAACCACTAAAGCAATTTTTTGGCCTTTAAAAGGAATAGTATGGAATGTATTGCCCGGCTCGAAGTAGCGGTATTCATCAAAAATATCGTAGGTCGGCAGCAGGGCTTTGTTTTGTACGCCGATTACTTCGCCATTGTAAAGAAAATAGGCTGAATTATAAAGGTCTTTACCCGCCGCCACTGGGTTGCGGGTGGGTGAACCGACCACAATGCCGATGCCTTGGCTGGCCTGGCGCAGTGTATCCACGGAAGCCGAGCATTGGCGGATAAAGTCGTCAAACTCCAGAAAATCGCGGGGTGGATAGCCGCACACCGCCAGTTCGCCGAAGCAGATTAAGTCGGCCCCCTGTTTTTTGGCTTCCTCTACGGCGGCCATCATTTTGGCCAAATTGCCTTCGAAGTTACCGATGTGATAGTTTAGTTGGGAAATGGCGATTTTCATGCTGAAATGGGTGGTTGAGTGTTGCGCAAAACTAAACCATTATCCACTTTGATAGTTCGGATTCCACAACCCATTCCCCTACCTTTGCGCCTCATTTTTTCATCAAGCATTTTTTCCCAATGAATATTGCACCCAATAAAGTAGTGTCCGTGCACTATACCCTGACCGAAGGCTCCGCAACAGGCAATTTGGTGGAATCCACCGAGGGTGGCGAACCCATGGCCTTCATTTACGGTACTGGCTCTATGATCCCCGATTTCGAGAAAAACTTGGCGGGCTTGCAAGCGGGGGATGCATTCTCGTTCGGCATCGAAGCCGCCAATGCCTATGGCTCTTACGATGATACGGCACTCGTCGAGGTGCCCAAAAATATGTTCGAGGTAGAAGGTAAGATTCCGGATGGCCTGCTCGAAATCGGCAATATGCTGCCTTTGCAGGACCAAGATGGCAACCATTTTCAGGGTATGGTGGCTGCGGTGGGCGACACGGAGGTAAAGATTGATTTCAACCACCCGATGGCTGGCGTAGACCTGTACTTCCACGGGCATGTGGACAGTGTGCGCGACGCCGATGCCAACGAACTGGCGCATGGCCATGTGCATGGTGCCGGAGGCCACAACCATACGTATTAACAAGACTGGAAGGCGAAATTGTTCCGGTTGAAATTTGAAAGGACCCATGTTTTTTGACAAAAAAAACCTTTGGAACACCGACCTTTCGGCTTTGAAGGGCCAATCTGTTTGTCTAAATCCCTTTGCATGATGCTAAGAGGTTGGTCTAAAAACTTCGAATGGAGCGGAAAGGCAGGTCTTAAGCCAACTGCAATACCAACTGGCGCAACGACGCAAAACAAAACGCATGGGCAACCACAGCAGCTACCATCGGCTTTCCGGAGCCGGTGTTTTGATTACCCTCGGCATCATTTACGGCGACATTGGTACCTCGCCGCTCTACGTGATGGATGCCATCACCGGCTCCAATGTCATTGACCGGATAACTATCCTTGGCGGCGTGTCGCTGGTCTTTTGGACCCTGACCATCCAAACCACCTTGAAATACGTGATGCTGACCCTGCGGGCCGACAACAACGGAGAGGGCGGCATATTTTCACTATACACCCTGGTGCGTCGTCGGGAGCGCTGGCTACTGTACCCGGCCATGATCGGTGGCGCGGCTATGCTCTCGGATGGCATGATTACCCCGCCGATCTCCGTGGTGTCGGCCATCGAGGGTTTGGAAAGCCGGTACCCCCACATGCCGACCGTCGCCATCGCCATCGCCATTATTTCAGCGTTGTTTTTTGCCCAACGCTTCGGCACAGCGGCGGTGGGCAAGGGCTTCGGGCCGATCATGTTCCTCTGGTTTTTAATGTTGGCCGTGCTGGGCATCAATCAAATCGTGGATAATCCCGGGGTAATCGCCGCGCTAAACCCGTGGTATGGTGTGCAATTAATACTGCACAGTCCGAATGCATTAGTCGTATTGGGTGCGGTATTCTTGTGTACCACGGGTGCCGAAGCCCTGTACGCCGATCTGGGCCACTGTGGGCGCGACAACATCAAGGTGAGCTGGGTTTATGTCAAAACCTGCCTCGTAATCACTTATCTGGGCCAAGCGGCGTGGCTGCTGAAATACGAGGGGCAGGTGCGGCCCATGAAGACCTTCTACGGAGTGATGCCCGATTGGTTTCTGCTCGCTGGCACGGGCATCGCCACGATGGCGGCCGTCATCGCCAGCCAAGCCCTCATTTCGGGATCGTTCACCCTGGTGTCGGAGGCTATCCGATTGGGGTTATTGCCCAAGATGACGGTGAAATTTCCTTCCAATTTAAAGGGCCAAATCTACATCCCGGCGGTCAACACCTTTTTGTGGCTGGGTTGCATAGGTATTGTGCTGCGTTTCCAAAATGCGGCGGCAATGGAGGCGGCTTACGGCCTGGCTATTATTTTGGCTATGCTTTGCACCACCATTTTGTTGTCCAACTGGATGATCATCAAGCGGGTCCATCCCGTGATCATTTGGGCCTTCCTTATTTTTTACCTGATCGTGGAGCTGGGTTTCCTGCGGGCCAACATTACCAAGTTTCACGAGGGTGGTTACGTCACGGTGTTGCTGGCCGCCCTGCTCTTTGGCATGATGCTGCTCTGGATCACCGCCAAGCGCATCCGGCAGAGCTACTCCGACGAGGTGTATATCAAGGACTATTTGGACCAGCTAATCTTGCTCAGCAACGACCCCGAGATCCCAAAATTCGCTTCCAATCTGGTGTTCTTAACTGGGGCGAGGAATCCGAAAAAAGTGGAGGAAAAAATACTGTACTCCATTCTGCAAACCCAGCCCAAACGGGCCAACGTCTATTGGTTCGTCCACATCGACACCACCGACCAGCCCTACACGATGGAGTACGAAGTCAATACCATCGCGCCCAACGATGCCTACAAGATCAATTTCCGGCTGGGCTTCCGGGTGCAGCAGCGAATGAATGTTTTCATGAAGAAAGTGGTGCAAGATTTGCTGGAAAATGAGGAGCTGAACATCTTCTCGCGTTATCACGTGATGGCCAACAGCTATCCCACCGGGGACTTCCGTTTTGTGCTGATTTCTGAGTTTTTATCCAACGAAAACGAACTGCCCTGGTTCGAGCAGTTGGTCATGGGCATTTATCTGAGCGTGAAGGGATTGGTCTCTGCGCCCAAAAACTGGTTCGGCCTCGACAGCGATTCCGTGGATGTAGAGAAAGCACCTTTGGTACTCAAGTCGGTAAAGGATGTGCGTTTGAAGCGCATTCAGGGAACGATTTGAAACAGTGGGGACTTGGTCAGGGGAAGCAGCAAGAAGGGCAATTTGCGTATTATCCCATAAAAACTCTTATCTTTGTGCTTACTATTTTTGCACCAACCTGTCAACTAATTAAACAATCCCATGTACAAAGGAACCGTCAAATTCTATAATGAGGCCAAAGGATATGGCTTTATCGTGGAAGAAGGCACTAACCAAGAAGTATTCGTTCATACCACTGGCCTGCTGGACAAAATTCGCAATGGCGACGCCGTGACGTTCGAGACCAAACGCGGCAAAAAAGGTATGACTGCCGTGGAGGTGAAGTTGGGCTAGTGTCCGGCCAATTTACTCCGTGCAAGCAAGACAAGGGTGAAGGGCGCAGAAATCCACCTGATCGGCATTCCCGTGTTAATTATTTGCAAACCAGCAGGATACGAGTAAGGACCCTTCGCGATTGGCCTAATTTTGCGTCACCCAAAGTGATTACGTCCGCAATCTAATTCCTCACTCACTTATTTCTACACAATGGAAAGGAACAAACAAGTGCAGCTCGGCCTACTCGGGTTGCTCGCTATCCTGCTCGTCGCTAACCTTTTTGGTGGCGGTTTCAGAAACTGGTTCAACAAGTCGGAATCTGAGAAGATTCGCGAATCAGCTGCCTCTGTGATTTCTTCTAATCAAAACAATGGCAACATCCCCGGCACCAATACCGATGCTACGCCCACGCCTACTGGCCCGCTCACGGCTATCCAGTACGAAAGCGAGCGCTACGATTTTGGCACGACCGACGAGGGCGAGATTGTGAAGCACAGCTACAAATTCAAGAACTCCGGCAACGAAGACCTGCTCATTATCAATTGCAAAGGCTCCTGCGGCTGTACCGTACCGACCTGGCCAAAAGAGCCTATCCCACCTGGTGGCAGCGGCGAGATCAAGGTGGAGTTCAACTCCAAGGGTAAGCCTGGCCGCCAGAGCAAGCGCGTGACCGTGACTGCCAATACCAACCCGACCGAGACTTTTCTCGAGATTACCGGCGACGTAAAGGGCAAAGAACAACCAACCGCTAAGGGCGAGTAAATAAAATGTGGTCCATGTGCTAATTTGCTAATGCCCGCGATTTCAGCACATTGCTTCGCACTTAGTTTGTATTTCAGCCACTATAGCTTATTTATCCCTGATTACGCAGACCCGTAATCAGGGATTTTTAATTTTGGGGCTGCTCCCTATCTTTGCTCTGTACCACTATACTATAATTACCCAGTCAACTAATCAATCGTGCTATCCACCGATTTTCTCCAGTACCTCTACGAACTGTCGCAGAACAACAACAAAGACTGGTTCGAGCGTAACAAGCCACGCTACGAGGCAGCAGTAAAAAAACCATTTGAGGCGATGGTGGCCGACATCATCAAACAGATTGCTACTTTCGATCCGGCTTATGCTGCCCTCACGCCCAAAGAGTGCATTTTTCGCATCTATCGCGATGTGCGATTTTCGGCGGATAAAATGCCCTACAAAACCCACGTGAGTGCGGCGTTCTCGCTCAAGAATAAAAAATTGGCGGTCAGCGCAGACTACTCCGGTTACTATTTGCAAATCGGATTCGGCAATCTGCTGATCGGCGGTGGGGCTTATTCGCTGGACAAGCCCACGTTGCACCAGGTCCGCACCGCCATCGCACAAGACCCCACTACTTTTCGGGCTTTACTGGCGGAACCGGATTTTATTGCTAAGTATGGCGAGCTGCAAGGCGAGCGCAACAAGGTGATGCCCGCCGAATTCAAAGAAGCGGTGAAAACAGAGCCGCTGCTGGCCATGAAACAATACTACTTTATGGTGGAGATGGACCCGGAGGCCATTTTGCG
>JAYUXG010000523.1:0-7901 GCA_043753125.1 Saprospirales bacterium
TGGGGCGTATACAGCACCCTGGCCGATGGCGAATGGGTTATGAACCAGCAGAAGATAGACAAGGCAACCTACCAAAAACTCCCGGCCCTCTTCTATCCCACTGGCTTTGATGCCAAGGAATGGGTGGCGATGGTCAAGGCCGCTGGCATGAAGTACATCACGATTACCAGCAAACACCACGATGGGTTCGCGATGTTCGATTCCAAGCAGACCGACTGGGACATTGTGGACCGTACGCCCTATAAAAAAGACCCGCTGAAGCTGCTGGCCGATGAATGCCGCCAGCAGGGTATCAAGTTGTTCTTTTACCATTCCCAACTAGACTGGTACCAGGAAAACTACTACCCGCTGGGCAACACCGGACACGATACCAAGCGGCCTGCCAAGGGTGATTTCAATAAATACCTGGATTTTATGGATTCCCAGTTGACTGAGCTATTGACCAATTACGGCGAGATCGCCGGCATCTGGTTCGATGGGATGTGGGACAAAAAAGAGGCGGATTGGCGTTTGGAAAAAACCTACAGCCTGATCCATCGGCTGCAACCACAGTGCCTGGTCGGCAGCAACCACCACCAGGCCCCAAAAAACGGCGAGGATTTCCAGATGTTTGAGAAAGACCTGCCAGGCAAGAATACAACTGGCTTCAGTGGTGAATCCATCATCGGGACGCTGCCATTGGAGACCTGCGAAACCATGAACGGCTCGTGGGGTTTCAATTTGCAGGACAAAAACTATAAATCCAGCAAAGAATTAGTGCAATACCTCGTCAAGGCCGCCGGCAACAACGCTAATTTCCTGCTCAATGTCGGGCCAATGCCCAACGGGAAAATCCAGCCGGAGTTTGTCGATACCTTGAAAGTAGTGGGCCAATGGATGGCCAAATATGGCGAGACGATCTATGGCACCCGGGGCGGCCCCATCTCTGCGAAAAGTTGGGGCGTGAGCACGCAAAAGGGCAAGCAGGTTTTCTTACACGTACTGCACGCCGAAGACCCCAACCTGCTATTGTCGGGTTACAACACTAAAATTACCAGTGTTGGTTTATTTGGCACCAGTACCAAACTTAAATTTAAACAGGATGCTTTTGGGACGGTGATTGAATTGCCGAAAGTATTGGATGCGTTGGATACGGTGTTGGTGTTGGTGTTGGAATAAGGGATTGCCTCTTACGCCGGGTCGGGTACAAAACGGATGGATAGAGAATTCACGCAGTGGCGAACATTTTTGGCCGTCTGCCGCTCGCCTTTAAATACGTGGCCGAGGTGGGCGTCACAATTGGCACAGACGATTTCGGTACGCTCCATCCCCAGCGTACTGTCAGTGTGGCGGATGATCGCGCCGGGTATTTCATCGTCAAACGACGGCCAGCCGCAGCCGCTGTCGAACTTGTCCGCAGACTGGTACAGTGGATGGTTGCAACGGCGGCAAGTAAAAGTACCCGCCGTGTGGTGATTGTTGTACTCGCCGGTAAAAGCCCGTTCGGTGCCTTTATGGACGATGATTCTTTCCTCCTCGGGCGTGAGGGTATTCCAATTTTCGCTGGTATTCTGCATCTTGATAGAGCGTGTAGGTGGTAAGTAGAGAAAAAACAAGCGGTTGGCAGGGCTTTGCCGTTTTTGCACCTTTTGAAACAATCAGTTGGCCAAAAAGATTATTGCATACAGGCGTTAATTGCTGCCCATTGTCGCGGTGCGGACGCAGTAGCGCAAGCCGGATAGCCTTTCCAAGGTAAAATTTTCAAAAAAGCCGGGTTGCGAAAGTAAAGTATCCGACACAGCGGACGATTCTTGGTGCTTGCTTTGGCCTGACAGATTAATTTTGAGCAATAAAACCGATCCAACAATGAGAAATCTCACCGTCTTCTTGCTCCTGCTGCTTTGCGTCGGCCCCGCCGCCGCCATTATCGCCCCCGATTTCACCGTTACCACGTCCGACAACCAGGTACGACACCTCTATGCCGACTACATCAATCAGCAAAAGGTCATGGTGCTCGAGCTGTTTTTCACCACTTGCCCACCCTGTGCCACCCATGCGCCGCATTGGCAGACGCTCTATCAAAACTCGTTGGCGGCCCATCCCGGCAAGGTGGAATTCATGATGCTCAGCACCTTAGGCAGCGATACCAATGCCAAAGTGGCGGCTTACAAGACCAGCAAGGGCCTCACCATGCTCGGCGTGGGTACCGACGGCGGTAGTGCCGCTGCCCGCCAGCCGTACACGAGCGGCCAGTTCGGGCAATTCGAAGGAACGCCCACCTTCATCGTCATTGCCCCCGGCACCGGCCAGGTTTTCTACGGTATTCAAGGGAACTCCCCGCAGCAAACGATGACTTTGCTGAGCCAAAAGATCAACGAATTACTGCCGTCCACTCCGGTGCCTACCCCTTGTTTCCTGAAAAGTTACTACAACCATCCGCTGGACAGTGTGCGTATCACGGTAGATGCGCCTGCGTTTGACACCACTTTTTTTGCTTCCGGCACCTACTCGCTGACGAACATAGTAGCTTTGCAAAACACCCCCTATACCGTCACCGCCACCAAAAGCGGCCCAGCCCTCGACGGCCTCTCCACCTTCGACTTAGCATTGATTTCCAGGCATATCCTTGGCTTGGAGTCGCTCACTCCAGTGTGGAAGACCCTTGCCGCCGATACCAACTGTAGTGCCACCATCACCGCATTCGACATCGTGACCGCTCGTAAACTCATCCTTGGTATTAATACCGCGCTGCCTTGTGACAAATGGCGTTTTGTGGCCGAGCCAGTCATCAGTCCCGCCAATGGCACTTGCCTGAATTTCCGGGGGATAAAGGCGGGGGAATTGAACGGAGAGTATTGATCACTGCACCGAATAAAATCCATGAAAAACATATTGACCTGTATATGCTGTGTTTTGGTTCAGATAGGGTTGGCGCAACCAGTGTTCAACACCTATTCGGACGCTGGCTTTGGGCACCTGATCCGCACTCCCGACAATGAAATGATTGCCTGCGGAAGAACGTACTCCGGGAGTAATTCCCAGTTATGGAAATTTGATGCGAATGGAAATGTTATCTGGTCCAACATACTGCCCCTTTCTGCCAATGCTCGTATAAAAAGCATAACCATCACCAATGACCACAATTACTTGCTTGGCGGTGGTACTTATTCGGTGTCAGGGGAATGGCGGCTTGTATTCATCAAGGTTTCCCCAAATGGGGACATCCTCCAGACCATTTTCCCGAATTTTACCAAGCGGTTCGACATCAATGATGCTTATCAACTGCCCGACCAATCCTTTGTGGCCGTCGGCGCATCCGGCAATTATGGCACACCCAACTACGCCGTTTTGACCCTGGATAGCACATTGACCAATGTCTTATCTTTTATAGAACACCAGGTCGAAAGCGATACCTTTTTCACCAATTGGCAAACTGTCCACGACTCCCACTTAAGTCCGGATAAAGCAACTGTGGTGAGCGTGTGCGCAGATGGAGCAACCGGATCGAGCATTAACTCGGACAGCTACGTTTTGAAATCAAGCATTGACGGCCAGCTGATCTGGAAAACAAAAATTGATAACGGGCAAAAGGACCAAGCGATGGGCCTCGGATTGCTGGCCGACCATTCCATAGTAGTTACCGGAATTACCAACCAGGATTATTGGACCACCTGGGACCGAATGTTCATCACCAAGTTAGATGTCAATGGGCAAATCCTCTGGCAACATTTTTTTGACAGCACCGGCGTGGGCGCGCCGCTCATCGGGATAGAGGTAATGGAGATGAACAACGGCGATATTTTGACGACTGGCAGGAAGATAGGCGGGCCAAGAGACAACATTTTTCTGTTGCTGACGGATGCAAACGGGATAGAAAAAAGCCGTCTGCTATTGCAACGGGACGAGCATGAAGATTACCCGTGGTCCACAGTTCTGCTGGACAATAATGTGCTGGCCATTGCTGGGTATCAGGACCAGTTTTGGCTGCACAAAAACCTGTTGGTGCTGCTGCCTTTTGCCCTCTTATCCGACGCAAAAGAGGCTCAGGTGGACAGCCCTTTGTTTAATGCTTTCCCCAACCCATTCGACGCAAATATTTCCATAGAATACAAAGGTCAATCCCCACCAATAGTAGCGTTGCAGTTGACGATATATTCCAGTGCAGGAAACAAAATATACACCGGTGACCTACTGAATAGTTTTAACTTCAAGAATTTCCCGGCTGGCATGTATTACTTAGTGGTAACAGATAAACGCTCGCCAGCATCCTTTGTCCGCAGGATAATCAAACGTTGACCTGCTTCGCAACACCCATGTTGGAATTTTTGCGCACGGAACGGGAGTTTCGCCATACAGGCGTATTACCAAATCAAATTCTTTGAACAACCCTCCGTTTGGACTGTTATCGAAATTATCTTTGCCGCTGGCTGGATAATAGGTTTGGTCCGGCAAAAATGTGTTTCCCTACTCAAACACTTCTTTCAAGGGCAGTGTAATGCCCAGCGTAGGGTCTTCCAGCGTCTCATGGGCGCGAAAGTACGAATAGTCGTCGACGGAGGAAAAAACGCAAATGGTGGTCAGCGGGAGGAGTACGAGCCAGCAAGACTGTACGCCGTGTTCAAAGTATTGGCGGGCCTTGTCGGTCAGGTCGTTGAGCGATTGGCTGGGCGAGATGATTTCCACCACCGCCAGCGGCACCTCTTTGACCTTGATTTGATCGTTTTGGAAGTCGAGCGGGCGTTTAGGATAAATCGAAAGGTCAGGTACGGAAGGCCAGTCGGCCAAGGAAAGGCTGACTTCGGATACCGTGCGGTAGTTCTTATAAGCGTATAAAAGCGCGGTCAGGTTGGCTTGAATAGAGCCATGATTGAAAGAGGGCATCGGTTTGTCGCGTTCGATCTCGTAATCGGAAAGGGGCAGTACTTCCTCGGTGGGCTGGTAATCGTACAGTTCCATGTGTTTTTTATTTTGCAGCAAATATAACCTTTTTTCGGCGGTCAAGGACTGCCGGGGTACATTCTCTCACCATGTCTGATTCCATTCCACTCAATACCATTGAAGAGTCCCTCGCCGATTTCCGGGCGGGCAAGGTCATCATCGTCGTGGACGACGAAGACCGCGAAAACGAAGGCGACTTTATCTGCGCCGCCGAGACAGTGACCCCCGAAGTGATCAATTTCATGGCCACCCACGGTCGCGGCCTCATTTGTACGCCCCTGGAAGAAAAACGCGCCGACGAACTGGGCCTCGGCCTCATGGTGAGTAGTAATACTGCTTTGCACGAAACCGCTTTCACGGTTTCCATCGACTTGATTGGCCTCGGCTGCACCACCGGCATCAGTGCCTACGACCGCGCTACGGGCATCCGCCACCTCACCAACCCAGCGGCCCGGCCCAGCGAATATGCTCGCCCCGGCCACATCTTTCCGCTGCGCGCCAAAGCGGGCGGCGTACTGCGCCGTACTGGCCACACCGAGGCCACGGTGGATCTGGCACGCTTGGCCGGTCTCTACCCGGCGGGCGTGCTGGTGGAAATCCTGAACACGGACGGCAGCATGGCCCGGCTGCCGCAACTACTGGAAATTGCCCGCCGACATGACCTGAAGATCATTTCGATTGACGACCTGGTCGCTTACCGGATGCGCACCGAGCGCCTCGTGCGCCGCGAAATGGAAACCACTATGGAAACGGTACACGGCACTTTCGACGTCGTAGTGTTCACCGATGTAGCCAGTGGAGACACGCACCTGGTGCTCAAAAAGGGCCAATGGGCACCTGACGAACCAGTGTTGGTGCGGGTCCATTCCTGGTCGGAGACCGGTGGCATCCTCGGCAGCCTGCTCTCCGATTATGGCAGCCAGATTCCCGCTGCATTGCGGGCCATCGCCGAGGCCGGACAAGGGGCATTCGTGTATTTGCGGCAGGGCGACAAGGCCAATTTGCTGGCCAAGCTCCAACTCTACAAGCAACTGGTAGCTGAAAATAATGCCGACCGATTTGAGCTGCACACCAGCCTGGGCAAAAAGGATTTTGGCGTTGGGGCACAGATTCTACGCGAGATGGGCGTGCAGAAAATCCGCCTGTTGACCAATCATCCGCGCCCGCGCACCGGTTTCATTGGCTATGGCTTGGAGATCGTCGAGAATGTGGCCTTGACCAATTAGTTATTGGTTAACGAGACAGGAACATTTTGTTGGCAGCCAACCTGACTAATACATTTTGCACCTTACTAAAACCGCGTAGCGGCGACATTATGGTAAAAGACACTATGGTAAAAATCACGCCCTATGCCTCCGACGAGGCGAAGAAGGCTCAGGTGGAGCAGATGTTTGACAAAATAGCCCCGCGCTACGATTTGCTGAACCGGTTACTATCGCTGGGCATCGACGTGTCTTGGCGGAAGCGGGCCATTAGTTATCTGCTGGAAAATCCGCCCCGGGAAATACTGGATGTGGCGACCGGTACCGCCGATGTGGCGATCATGGCTGCCAAGATGTTGCAGCCCGCCCGCATCGTCGGCATAGATATTGCAAAGCAAATGCTGGAACTGGGGCGACAAAAGGTATATGCACAGGGCTTGGGGCCTATCATCACCCTTGAAACGGGCGACAGCGAACAGCTGCGTTTTGAAGATCAATCTTTTGATGCGGTGACGGTGGCCTTTGGGGTACGCAATTTTGAGCATCTGGAAAAGGGGCTGGGTGAAATGTACCGCGTGCTACGGCCTGGTGGGCGAGTGGTCATCCTGGAATTCTCCAAGCCGTATGTTTTTCCGTTCAAACAGCTGTACAACGGCTATTTCAAATACGTTTTGCCGCTGATTGGGCGTTTAACCAGTCGCGACATTCGGGCCTATACCTACCTCTTCGAGAGTGTGCAGGTGTTTCCCGAAGGCGACCAATTTTTAACGATTTTATCCAAAACCGGTTATCAAAACCCTGTATGCGAACGACTGACGCTCGGAATATGCTCCATTTACACCGCCAGCAAATAGGCAATGGGCAATGGGCAAATAGCAATAAGCAAATGGAGTATAGCTACACCCCTATTTTTTACCGGGATGGCAATAAACAATGGGCCATAGGCAATGGGCAGTTTGCAACCTGTAGAGCATTGCGCTTCGCCGACTTGTCCGTTTCAGAGCATCTGCTGGCGCGGCTTTGTTTGCCGGTTGCCAATTGCTGGTTGCTTTTTATTTTTCTTGCCTGTTGCCTGCTGCCCATTGCCGCTTCTGCCCAGATTGGGCAAGGGAGTAACCTAAACTACCGCGATTTTCAGCAAAAACCCTACTATTTTGGCATTACGCTGGGCATCAACAACAGCAATTATAGGCTTTACCACTCCAAGAATTTTATTCGCAACGACTCTTTTGCCCGGGCGGAGTCGGTGACCGGGCCTGGTTTTAACCTGGGCATCGTGTCCAACCTGAAAGTGGGTGAGTACTTTGACCTGCGTTTTTTGCCCACCTTGTCCTTTACCGAACACACCATCCGCTACAGCCCAGCCGGAGGGAAAGGGCGCATTTTGAACCGGCCCATCCAATCGGTACTGGTAGAAATACCTTTTCACGTCCGGTACAAATCGGCGGTGTACCACGATTTCCGGCTGTTTGTAATCGGTGGTGTAAAATATTCTTTCGACGTGGCCAGTGATTCGCGCACGCGGCAGTCGGCTGGTTTGGTGCGCATCGCCCCCACTGACTTTTCGGTTGAGTACGGGGCCGGCATCCAGTTTTTCTTCCCCTATTTCATTTTTTCGCCCGAGTTGAAAGTATCGCAGGGGCTAAACAACGTGCTGATCTACAACAACCGACTGGAGCAAAGCACGGTGCTGGAAAAGGTGCTGAGCCGCACTTTCACCATTTCGTTGCACTTTGAGGGGTAGTTTTGATTTCGTAGTCGTCGGTGGCGGCATCTTCGGCT
>JAYUXG010000524.1:0-3228 GCA_043753125.1 Saprospirales bacterium
ATCCACCATACTGCCACTGCTACCGCGACCAATGTGGAGCGGCGCACCCTGCAACTACTGAACGGTGGTTGCCAGCTTCCCCTGGGTGTATACTGTGAACGCGACCCGGCTGGCTACTTTCACGCCTTTGCCGCCTGCGAGATCAACGGCGATATGCGCCGTGCGCGACTCTCGTCCAGTATCGGTTACGGGATGGCCGAGCAACTGGTGGCGGCCTTACAAAACGGATAAGTATAGCGGCTGCCTCAAAAAATTGTCGGCGGCAAAAATCGCCACTCCCGGCAGAGCGAGGTAAAAAAATCGACCTAAACCTTGTAACCTTGCGCCATGTATCCCGATCTGTCTTACCTCGCTCACGCCCTGTTCGGCACACAGCCGGACAACTGGCTGTCCATTTTCAAAACTTTTGGGTTCTTGCTGGCCCTGGCCTTTTTAGCCAGTGCCATCGTGTTTTACCACGAACTGAAGCGCAAAGCCCGTGCTGGCGTGTACGTGCCTACGCCCGTAACGATCACCGAGGGCTTGCCACCCAATCCTGTAGAGATCGTGATGAATGCACTGGTAGGTCTATTATTGGGGGGTAAGGGCGGCTACGCAATGCAACACTTCGCCGAGTTTCGTGGTGATCCGGCGGCCGTTATTTTATCGGGCAAGATGGCCTGGCCAGCGGCTATGATTGGAGCCATACTACTGGCTGGCCTGACCTGGTGGGACGTCAATCGCCGCCGCCTGGCTACGCCAGTGACCCGCGAAGGCGTCGTCTGGCCGCACGACCGCATTAGCGAGATGACGGTCTGGGCAGCCGCGGGCGGCATCGTGGGGGCCAAATTTTTCGACGTGTTTGATAATTGGGAACAGTTTCTGCGGTCGCCCGCACAAGTGCTGCTTTCCGGTGGCGGGCTGGCTTTTTTCGGTGGCCTGGTGCTGGGCTTTGTGGCCGTGGTGTCGTACATCTATCGCCAAAAAATCCCGTTTCTGCCTACCGCCGATGCCGTGGCACCGGCCCTCACGGTCGGCTATGGAGTGGGACGCATCGGCTGCCAACTCTCCGGCGACGGCGACTGGGGCATCGTGAGCGGCCCAAAACCGACTGGCCTTGCTTGGCTGCCCGACTGGATGTGGAGCTTTACCTATCCGCACAACGTATTAAAAGACCCCGACACGGCCCCGGTGCCCAGCGTTCCGATCCCTGGGTGCCAATGGGACTATTGCCTGCAACTGTCGCAGCCGGTGTTTCCCACGCCTTTTTACGAGACCCTGCTGATGGTGGCGGTATTCGGCATTTTGTGGACCTTGCGCAAACGTATTGCGACGCCCGGCCTGTTGTTCTTTATCTATCTCGGCCTCATTGCGGTGGAGCGGTTTTTCATTGAAAAAATTCGCGTGAACGTGCCCCACGAGGTGCTGGGCTTTCAAATGTCGCAGGCGGAAATCATTGCGGTGGGGTTGTTTGTCATCAGCGTGGTAGGTGGGCTTTGGACTTGGCAGCGGAACAGGGCATAAAAAAGCCTCTCACCTATTATCGGAGAAGCCTTACTAAAAGGCAGCACTTATCTTTTTGGCCTCGGTACCTTTGGGTCGATCCGCTTAATGTGCTACGATCAGTTTCTTTATCACTGGCTTGTTCGCATCTATATAAAAAGCTAAAATATAGGCCCCACTTGCCCAAGCCGATACATCGAGCGCGTAAGCAGCCATGCCCGGAGTAAACGGAATATCCTGTACCAACTGTCCGGTAATATTCCAAACCTGCATCCGCACTCCATCGCACTGCGGGAGGTACAGTTTTACCTCGTCATTGGCTGGATTTGGAAAGATACGCACCTCGTCAAAAGTATAGACGGGTGGGTGCGGATAAGGATCGTCGATGCCCAGCGTATCGCAAGGGCTGCCGGGCAGATCGTAGAGGTTGAAGTTGGGAAAATAATTGATGATCCAAGTGATGAATCTGGGCAGTACGACTCCATGCTGCTCAAAGTGGCAGGCCTGACCCGCCTGGTCCGGTTCGTGGATGACGTGGAGTCCACGGACACCAACAGAGGAGCCCAAGTATATTTTGCCGTCCGGCCCGTTGCGCATCTGGAAAAAATTGGCGGCTGTATCTTGCAGGTTCCGGTCCCATTCCTCTATCAATTCATAGTCGCCTTCCCCTAAATGGGCTTCACACATATCGAACTGGTACAGCTCTTCATTGGTGTTGAAGTACAGATACCGACTGTTGGGCGACACCGCCAGTCCGCAGGCCACCAGGGGTATTTCGGGATAGTGTTTGTACGGTGGCACCGGGATGAGCCGCCGTAGCCGCAGCTCGCCGGAGCAACGATCAAAATCATAGATCTCCACGTCGCCCGACTTGATGATGCGGCAGTACTTGGTGCCGTCCGGCGAAAAAGTCGCTTGGCCGGCCCAAGACTCAAACCCGTATTCGTTGGGCTGCAAGGTCAGTTCAAAGGGCGGAACATCCACATTGACCTTGTAGGTGACCGTAAAAGGCGAATAGGGGGGTGGCAGAGTTTGGAGGGTGGGCGTACCCGGTCCCTCCGGGTTGAGTAATATTTTCCAGAACTGGCGGTTAGTGCCGCGTGGGACGACGACCCACCAGTCCCGGCCATTGCCATGCCTCACGGCAGCCACTGCATCGTGCAAACTGTCAGTAAGTAGTATCTGGTTTTTTTGAATAACCTGGCCTATTCCATTGCTCATATCTATCTCCGAATAGAAAAACCGATCAAAGAGGCCACTGGTATCCGAGGTAGATATGAGCCTTAAATAAAAAAGATAATGTATATTTTCTTTCCCAGGCAGTGGTAATATCACATTACCACTGCGTATTCCCAAATAACCTATTCCTATTGGGTTTGCACAAAAATAATCATACTCAGTTGACCCTATATTGATATCAGTACCATTGTTCATAACTTGATGTAGTCTATTATAAATGGAGCAGCCATTATAGTAGAACAGCAAATTGCCTGCTTGGTCATTGGCTACGGCAGAGGGTGATCCGCCCAAAATGTCAAACTTTTCGATGTGATAATTGTGATCGGCAAATTTCATGTACATCCCGCCAAACTCCTCCGTATTCGGCATATTAGGTATTGCAGTCGGATAACCAAGTATCCACGTATTGGCTTGTTTGGATTGGGCAGATAGGAAAGGGGAAGAGAAGAAAGAAAGAGCGATATATAGAGCTACCTTACGCATGATTGGCGGTGGTTTTTATGAAAA
>JAYUXG010000525.1:0-7876 GCA_043753125.1 Saprospirales bacterium
GAACCGCATAGTCTGAGAAAAGAGCATCTTTGCGCCCTATACTATCCGTATGAAGAAAACTCTGCAAGAAGAGGCGTTGCACTACCACGCCAAAGGCCGTCCGGGCAAGATTGAGGTCATTCCCTCTAAAGAAACAGCCACCCAGCGCGACTTGACCCTCGCCTACTCGCCCGGCGTGGCCGAACCATGCCTGGCGATTGCCGAAAATCCCGAAGACGTCTATAAATACACCGCCAAAGGCAATCTGGTCGCCGTCATTTCCAACGGAACGGCGGTGCTGGGTTTGGGCGATATTGGCCCTATGGCGGGCAAGCCGGTCATGGAGGGTAAAGGGCTGCTGTTCAAGATTTACGCCGACATTGATGTGTTCGACCTCGAACTCGACACTAAGGACGTGGACGAATTTGTTCGCACTGTCAAGATTCTCGAACCCACTTTTGGCGGCATCAACCTGGAGGACATTTCCGCGCCGGAATGCTTCGAGATCGAAGAAAGGCTGAAAGCGGAGATGAACATCCCCGTGATGCACGATGATCAGCACGGGACGGCCATCATCAGTGCCGCTGCCCTGCTCAATGCCCTCGAACTGGTCGGTAAAGACATTGCCCAGGCCAAAATCGTGGTCAATGGGGCGGGCGCATCGGCCATTTCCTGTTCCAAGCTATACCACAGTTTGGGAGCCAGCAAGACCAATATATTCATGTTCGACTCCAAAGGGTTACTGCATCCCAGTAGGACCAATCTGGATGGCAAGAAAACAGAGTTCGCCAATGAAACTATACCCGCCAGCACTTCTCTGGCCGAGGCAATGGTTGGAGCGGATGTGTTTATCGGCTTGTCGAAAGGCAATATCCTGAATCAGGAGATGGTCAAGTCCATGGCCAAGGATTGCATCGTTTTTGCAATGGCCAACCCCACCCCCGAAATTGCCTACGAAGAAGCGATGGCCGCCCGGCAAGACATCATTTTTGCCACCGGTCGGAGCGATTATCCCAATCAGGTCAACAACGTGCTAGGCTTCCCCTACATTTTCCGGGGGGCATTGGATGTGCGTTCCAAGGTCATCAACGAAGAAATGAAACTGGCGGCGGTGTACGCCCTGGCCGCACTCGCCAAAAAACCCGTCCCCGATATCGTCAACCTCGCCTATGGAAAAGACAACTTGGTATTTGGCCGGGAATACATCATCCCGAAGCCGGTAGACCCACGTCTGTTGACCACCGTAGCCCCCGCCGTCGCCAGAGCGGCTATGGAAACGGGAGTTGCCAAATTCCCAATTCCCGATTGGGAGGCCTACGAAACCCAATTGTCCAAACGCCTGGGACTGGACAACACGCTGACCAGGGCGATTATCAACAAAGCAAAACAAGGCCCAAAACGGGTTGTGTTGGCCGATGCCGAAAACTTGGCGGTACTAAAGGCAGCGCAGCAAGTACAGCAGGAAAAAATCGCTACGCCAATCTTGTTGGGCAATGTGAAACGAATCCGGCAATTGATCCGGGAAAACCAACTGGATTTGGGGGACGTAGAAATCATTGACCCGATGGCACCCCAAAACGAGCGCGACCAAGCGCGGTTGGTCCAATACGGCGACCTGTTTTTTGAAAAACGCCAACGCAAAGGCTACAACCAGGCCGAGGCCCGCGACACGGTGCGCCGACGGAATTATTATGGCTGCATGATGGTCGAAACGGGCGATGCCGATGCCATGATCGGTGGCATGACCCGTAATTACCCGGACACCATCCGCCCTGCTTTGCAAGTCGTTGGGCGACAAGCAGGGGTGAAAAAGGTGTCGGGGATGTATATCCTGATGAGTCGATTCGGACCGCTCTTTTTGGCGGATACCAGCGTCAATTTTAACCCGACCACCGAGGAAATCGTCGAGATCACCGAACTGGCGGCCAGAGCCGTGGAGACGTTTAATATCAAACCGCGCATCGCTTTATTGACCTACTCTAACTTCGGCAGTGCCGATGGGGACGACGCGATAAAGATGCGCCAAGCACTTGGAATACTCAAAGCAAAGCATCCAACTATGATCGTGGACGGCGAGATGCAGGCCCATTTACCTTTCGATACAGCGTTGCTGCAAGAGAACCACCCTTTTTCCAACTTGGTGGACGGCAGCGCGAACACGCTCATTTTCCCCAACCTGTCGGCTTCCAATATTGCTTATAACTTGGTCAAAGAAGTAGCCGATATTGAAAAAATGGGACCTATTCTGTTGGGTTTGAAAAAGCCCATCCACTTGTTGCAGTTGGGGAGTACCACCCGTGAAATTGTGAACATGATCGTGATTGCGGTTGTGGATGCGCAGGAGGGTAAATAAGGCGCGCAAAAATCATTTAGAAAAATTTAATACCTGCATCAATTCCTCCAGATTCGCTTCCCCCACCGGAATCTCCGCCTCCCCGATCCTGATCTCGCGGTTGCGGATGGATTCTATCTTGTCGAGGCGGACAATGAACGACTTATGCACCCGCATAAAGCCTTGCGTTGGTAGTTTTTCTTCCATGGCTTTCAACGTGGATTTGGTAAGGATAGGCTTTTTCGCGGTGGTCAGAAAAATTTTGACGTAGTCTTTCATGCCCTCGATGTAGGTGATGTCTTTCACCGCGATGCGCACGAGGGCGTATTCGACGTTGACGAAAAAAAAATCCGGGCTGGCATCAACAGGTAAGGGAACCGGAACAGCAAGGGCCTGCCTTTTTTTGTGCTCATTTAAGGCCTTGTAGGCGGCTTTGGTAAACCGCTCCAGACTGACTGGTTTCATCAGGTAGTCGATTACCTCCAGGTCGTAGCTCTCCACGGCAAAATTGGAGTAGGCTGTCACAAAAATCACCATTGGTTTCTCCGGCAGGCTTTGCAGGAACTGGGTCCCCAGCATACCCGGCATCTGAATATCCAGAAACATCAGATCTACGGGCATTTCCTGTAGTGCTTCCATGGCCTCGAAGGCATTTTTGCAACTTTTTACCACTTCCAGAAAGGGCAGTTGGCGGATGTTTTCTTCGAGGAGCTTGCGGGCCATTGATTCGTCGTCCACAACGATACAAGATAATTTCATCGGAGTAAAATACGCTAGACTTTATGAAATTGCAGTTGTAGGTCCACCACAAACCATCCTTCCGCTTTGCTTATCTGCAAGGTATGCGCCTCCGGGTACAACAGTTCCAGCCGTCGGCTCACGTTGCGCAGACCAATACCTGAACTGCTGTCCTTAGTCTCTGGTTGGTCCCCGTTTATCTTATTGCGCAGCGTAAAGAATAAGGCAGTTCTATCCAATCGCAACTGGATATCAATCACGGGCGACGCCACTAGACCAACCCCGTGTTTAAAGGCGTTTTCTACAAAAGGAATCAACAGCATCGGTTCGATGACTTGGCCAGTTGACTCCCCGGCAATATCCAAGCGCACGTCCACGTCGTCTTCAAAGCGGATTTTTTGCAGCTCCACGTAGTTTTTCAGGTAGTCCAGCTCTTTCCCCAGCGGCACTTGCGCGTCGGCGGATTCGTAGAGCATATACCGCATCAGTTCGGCCAACTTGATGGTAACGGGTTCGGCCAAAGTGGATTTGGAACGAATCAAATAGATAATACTATTGAGGATATTAAAAATAAAGTGCGGGCTGATCTGAGAGCGTAAAAAAGATAACTCCGACTGTAGTCGTTCCTGCCGCTCCTGCTGCCTGGATTTTTCCTGGATCACTAAATGCGTAATCAATCCATAACCCGTACTGATAGCGGTAATAAAGAAAACGAAAAAGAAACTTTTTCTAATGTGTCGCACCATTTTGTTTGCGTAGTCGTCCAGCACCCAATTTTTCAACAAGCTTTCTATCACCATAAAAACCACTATCAAAGCTATTACCGACAGCAAATAAGGAGCAATGCCCCGCTTGCGCAGTACACGCGGGATGAGCAGTTCCGTATTCAGGAAAAATAAAGGAATATTGGTCAGGGTCACCGGCAGCAGCTGGAGCATAAACCGGCGGTGGCGCTCGTCGTCGTCCTGCGAAAGATACGGCATACCCAGCCAAATGCCCCAAAACAACGTGAGGAACAACCAGCGCAACAGCCGCTCGGCGGGGATTCTTGTCTTTAAAATAGTCATTGGTTAAGTAAAAAGGCAAAATAATACGATAAAGGTAGACTGTATTGAAATATGCTCGACCAGCTGGCGACCAAACTGGCAAATCCGGTGACATACACTGGAATTTTGTCCTGCCTCGCTACGCTTTCCCCTCCGTTGTCTCCACATTCCCCTGCTTCATCTACACATCGTTTCTCCTCCTTGGCAAGGCCCGTTCCTTCGTGCTGCGATGTAATCATTGCGACCACAATACCTTTTCCATTCACCCGCAAATTGATAAATTATTCAAACATGAAAATCAGCAATTTCAAAATCGCCCTCGCCTTCCTGCTCGCCATCGGCAGCCTAATCGCCTTTTCTTTTACGGTGCCAACTGCTCCGGAGACCTACAAAGTGGACACCCAGGCCAGCGTGGTGAACTGGAAAGCCTACAAAGTGACTGGCCAGCACTTCGGCACCGTCAATATCAAATCTGGCGCGCTACAATTTACCGATGGCAACCTGACTGGCGGCTCCTTTGAAATGGATATGACGACCATCAAAGTACTGGATAATCCGGGCGAATGGGCCACCAAACTGGAAGGACACCTCAAAGCGGACGACTTTTTCGGTGTAGAAAAAAATCCTGCTGCCCAGTTTGTGATCACCAAAGTCGCCTCGCGCGGCACGGCGGGCAATTACCGAATCACCAGCAATCTGACGATCAAAGGCATTACTAAGGAAATCAAATTCGACGCGACGATGAACGCAGCCGACGGTAAGGCTACCGGTGAAGCAGCTCTCCAAGTGGACCGCACCGACTATAATATTAGTTTCCGATCGGGCAATTTCTTCGAAAACCTGGGCGACAAAACGATTTATGACGAGTTCGACCTGAATGTAAAACTCGTAGCGTCTAAGTAAAGAGGCGGAATTGTAAAGGTTCAAATTGCATTGAGTAAGGTACAAATATGAGTCATTCCGAACTTTTTGGAGTGGCTCATATTTTTTTATAAAAGCCTGATAACGAGTAACCCTCCACCCTACCCCCGGTCGTCTCCACATTGCCCCGCTTCATCTACACTCCGTTTTTTCACCTTGGTCGCCAGCCTAATTTTGCCGTATCAACGCAAAAAAACATTTTACCATGAAGAATATAATTGCCTTGCTGACTTTCCTGCTGTTGGCTTTTCACGGCCCGCTGGCGGCCCAAACCTCGCCCGGCAACGCTACCATTACTGGTCTCCTAGCAGATTCTACCGGGAACCAGCCGGTTGGGTTTGCCACGGTAGTGCTGATCGACCCAGCCACTAACAAAACGATGAGCGGCACCATCGCCGGGGAAAAAGGCAAGTTTACAATCAACCAGCTGGCGTCGGGCAACTATACGCTACGGGTCTCCTTTCTGGGCTACACAAACAAGATCATTGACAATATCCTGCTCGGCGATGGCCAAACCTTGGAGGTAGGCACCATCCTGCTAGCCCCCGATGTGAATATGATTAAAGAAGTAACGGTCACCAGCCAGCGCGCGCTGATCGAAGAGAAAGTGGATCGGCTGGTGTATAATGCCGAAAACGATATCACCTCCAAAGGTAGCAGCGCGGCCGACCTCCTGCGTAAAGTCCCACTTTTGTCGGTCGACCTGGACGGCAACGTCACCCTGCGCGGTAGTGCGGGTATCAGAGTGCTGATCAATGGTAAACCCTCGGCGATCATGGCCGGTAATGTGGGTGATGCGCTGAAACAAATTCCCGCCGACCTCATCAAGTCGGTGGAAGTGATCACCTCGCCCTCCGCCAAATACGACGCGGAAGGCTCGGCGGGTATCATCAACATCGTGATGAAAAAGAATACGCTGGAGGGCTTTCAACTGAATATTAACGGTGATGTGGGCAATCGCGGGTCGAAACTGGGTTTGAACGGTAGCTACCGCACCGGCAAGGTTGGCTTCAGCCTGAGCGGTAATGGGCGAACCAACTATAACAAAGCCTCCTCTACCCTATTGCAAACCACCCAAGCCGACGGCATTACGTACCGGACCGAGCAGCAAATGGAGGCCAACGACCGGCCACTGTTCGGCAACTACACGCTGGGTTTTGACTACGATATTGCCAAAAATCAATCCCTCACCGCCAATGCCCGTTTTGGGGTCCGCAACTTCCGGCGGATGCAGCACCTGACCATCGATCTATTTGAAAATGAATTACTTACCGACCACTCGGTGCGTGGCGTGAATGGACGGGACTTGTCTCCCTCGGTGGACGTGAACGTGGATTATCTGCGCACCTTCAAGCCCCAACAAGAATGGAGCATCGCCACCCAATACAGCCGCAACAAGCTGACGAATAACTACGATACCGACCTGCTGAACGAGGAAGGCGGTATAAGCAGTCGCCTGAAAAACATCAATGCCAACCTCAACCAGGAACTGACTTTTCAAACCGATTACCAGACCCCGCTGGCGACCAACCAGTTGATCGAATTCGGTGGGAAGGGTATTTTCCGACAGGTGACGAGCGACTATCAATACTTGCTCGCCCCCAGTGCCGATGCCGCCTACTACGCCGATGCCAACCGCCCAGCGGGTAGCCTGGACTATACCCAGCAAGTGGCGGCAGGCTACCTCTCGCATACGCTTTCGACGGCCAGCAAGTTTACCTTCAAGACCGGGCTGCGCTACGAGTACACTGCTATTGTGGCCAAAACCGATGGAGGCACCTTCACCATTCCCGCTTACGGGGTGCTGGTGCCGAGCATCAACGTCTCGAAAAGTGTGGCCGAAGGCACGACGCTCAAACTGGGCTACAACCGGCGCATCCAGCGTCCCGGCCTCCAGCAGTTGAACCCGAACGTAAACACGGCCAACCCGCAGGACATTCGCACCGGCAATCCAAACCTTAGCCCCGAACTGACCAACAATGTTGAACTTGGCTTGAGCACCAATATCGGTAAAACCTACCTGAATATGTCGCTTTTTGGACGCGCCACCAACAATGCTATTTCACAGGTACGGGTTGCCTCGGATGCGTTTTCAGGAGCCATCGTGACGACCTATGAAAACATTGGCAAACAAAAGGCCGTGGGGGGCAACGTCTTTGCAAACGCCTACCTCACCCCAAAATGGACGCTCAACGGTGGTTTCGACCTCTATTATGCCTTTCTGCAAGGGACGGCCACGGGCGTGGATGGGGCCAGTATCGCCACGCGCAACGAAGGCTTCAATCTCAATGGTCGCCTGATGTCGCAATACAAGTTTAATAAGGGCTGGGCGGTAGAAGCATTTGGCTTCATGCGCGGTGCGCAGGTCCAGCTACAGGGGCGGCAGGGCGGCTTCGGCGTATACAAAGTGGGGGTGAAAAAGGAATTCAACAACAAGAAAGGCAGCATCGGGCTGGCCGCCGAGAATTTCCTGACCACCGGGATAAACGTTATGCATACCGAATTGACCGCGCCGACCTTTACGCAATTGAGCGATACGCACCTCTACAATCGTGGGTTTGAACTGGCCTTTAGTTATAGCATTGGCAAGATGAACGCTGCGCCGCGCAAAAAGACCCGCTCGGTGAAGAATGATGATTTAAAGGATGGCGAAGGTGGTGGTGAGGGTGGCGGACAAGCCCCCGCACCCCAGGGTGGTGGTGCCAAAAAGCAGTAAAAAAAATGAATGATTTTTGAGTTTTGCTGCCGCGCTTGGTGAAAGGACCATAGCCGTCAGGGTAAGCGAATAAATGTTGATATTTCGGGCAAAAATAGCGATTTATGACCTTGGACACGACGTTAGTTGACCCTATAATAGGCA
>JAYUXG010000526.1:0-3216 GCA_043753125.1 Saprospirales bacterium
GGGCGGAAACGAGACATTTTTGAGTTATGAGTTATAAGTTATAAATTATGAGCAAGAACGGACGGGTACAATGCATCCGAACAGACCATTGGAGGGAAGAAAGGAATGGCCAAAGATAGTTGAAGCGCAGCCTATTTTTTCTCTAAAAATGCCAGTCGCAGCCCAAGGCCGAGCAAAATGGCCCCGGTAAACTTCTCCTGCCAGCGCACGAATCCGGGAT
The DNA here is from genome assembly GCA_043753125.1 of Saprospirales bacterium. Lineage (GTDB taxonomy): Bacteria > Bacteroidota > Bacteroidia > Chitinophagales > Saprospiraceae > M3007. Next base: position 221 of record JAYUXG010000526.1, read on the forward strand.
AGCGCAACAGCCAATCGCCCATGCGCCCGAATAGCAGGGCCACTCCCACCAGGACGATCATACCGGAAAAGTCGAACCAGATGCCCAGTAACAGGATTTGCAACGCCACTTTCCCCTGTTCCGGCTGCACGAACTGCGGTAAAAAGGCCAGAAAAAAGATCGCTACTTTGGGGTTGAGTACATTGGTAATTACCCCTTGCCGAAACAGTATCCACAGCGGCTTCTCCGGCACGTTTTGCTGCAATGGCAACTGCCCGCCTGCATTGCGCAGGGTTTGAATGCCCAGATAAATCAAGTACAATGCCCCGGCCCATTTGATCACCTGAAAGGCCGTTGCGGACTCCATCAAAATGGCGGAGATGCCAAACATGGCGGCTAAAATATGTACTAAACAACCGACACAAATGCCCAGTGCCGAGACAATGCCCGCCGCTACGCCCTGCCCGGTGCTACGCGAAATGACGTACAGCATATCCGGCCCTGGCGTGATGTTGAGCATCAGAGAGGCAAGAGCAAACAGTATAAAATTATGAAAATCAAGCATATAGACAAGTCAAAACGAGGTCAGTACCTCCGTCAGCACTGCCACGTCCGCCGCATCATTATATACGTTTGGGGAAATGCGCACAAAATCGCCGCGTACAGACACCGATACATGGCGTGCCTGCAATCTGTCCTGCAAAATACCCGCCTCAATGTGCGCAGGCAATTGAATACCAAATAGATGCGCGGCGCGGTGCGCAGGGTCTTCCGACCAAATGCCGTGTTGCTGCCAAAGAGGGACCGCCTCGGCGGTGAGTTGGCGGCAGTAGTGTTGAATATTTTCCGGTCCCCACGCCAGCAATTGTTCCAGCGCGGCGATAGACATAGACACGAGGCTGAAATTGCTGCGTTCGCCCACGTCAAATCGACGCGCGCCGGGTTGGTAGTCGGATTGGTAATCCACCAAACCGGCAAAGTTCTCGCTGTGGCGGCGATTGATCCAATTTTCCTCAATCGGCCTCCCCTCGCGGAAGGCCGGGCCAAACCAGGCGTAGCCCAGCGAATAGGGTCCCATCAGCCATTTGTAGCCGCCGCAGACCAACGCATCGAGGCCGAGCTGCCGCACATCCATCGGCAGGGCACCGACGCTTTGGGTGCCGTCCACCACCAGCAAACCGCCGTGTTGATGAACCTTTGCAGCGAGTTTTTGAAGATCGAAGATCGTTCCGTTGGCCCAGTGGATATGCCCAAGCGCGACCAATGCCGTGCGGTCGTCAATCGCCGCCAGCAAATGCTCGTTCCAGCGTTGGGTACGATTACGCGGTTCGGTCGGCATGGACACGGTTTGTATGTCCAACCCTTGCTCAGTGGCGAGCGTCATCCACGGGTATACGTTGCTTGGAAATTGCGCACCGGCGAGAACGATCTTTTGGCCGCGTTCGGCTTTCAGGTTTTTGGCCACGATGGCCATGCCGTAGCTCACCGCCGGGATAAGGGCCACGTCGTCCGCCGCCGCATGGACCAATTGGGCAAACAGCCCACGCAGCCGTTCCGGGTCGGTGAAAAAATCCGACGGCGCGATGCGGTTAGGCGAACGCTTGCGCAATAAAGCCTCCGCACCCGCCGCTTCTACGGACTGCATCATGGGCGACATATACGCGCCGTTGAGGTAATGGACGTGGGGGTCGAGGGAGAAAAGGTGCTTTTGACAGGGTAGGGACATAAGTCAATAGGCAAAACTGCAATAGGCAAAATAGTAATGATAATCAATGCATTAGACAAAAATTACCAGCAACTAACTCTGCATAATTACTTAGCAATTAAGTGATGTGCTGAGGATTCGATCAGATACTCAAATCCTCGAATCCTTAATTCCTCACAGCCCTTCTTCCACCAAATACCGCTCCGCATCCAAAGCGGCCATGCAGCCGGTGCCGGCGGCCGTCACTGCCTGACGGTATATTTTGTCCTGCGCATCGCCACAGGCGAACACGCCAGAGATGTTGGTATGGCTGCGGCCAGGGTTGGGGAGGGTGATGTAGCCGCTGTCGTCGAGCGTCAGCCAGCCTTTCAAGATGCCGGTGTTGGGCGTGTGACCGATGGCCACGAAGAAGCCCGGTACGGCTAGCACCTGTTCCTCGCCATTTTTGTTGTTGCGGATGCGCACACCTTCTACGCTGTCCTGACCAAGCACCTCTACCGCCTCCGTGTACCAGTGGACGATGAGGTTGGGAGTCTGCATCACCCGTTGTTGCATAATTTTGGAAGCGCGCATCTCGCCGCGACGCACCAGCAGGTGTACCGTTTTGCAAATTTTGGCGAGGTAGGTGCTTTCCTCCGCCGCCGTGTCGCCGCCGCCGACGATGACCACGTCCTTGCCGCGATAGAAAAAACCATCGCAGACCGCACAGGCTGAGACCCCGGCGTTCCAGAGGCGTTCTTCGTTGGGAATACCGAGCCATTTAGCAGTAGCCCCGGTGGCCACGATGACCGTATCGGCCTGAATTTCTTCGCCAGCCTCCGTCCACACCCGGTGCTTATGCTCGAAGAAATCTACTTTGGTAATCATTTCGTTCCGGATCACTGTCTCAAAACGGGCCGCTTGCCGCTTAAAATCCTCCATCATCTCCGGTCCCTGGCGACCATCCGGATAGCCGGGATAGTTCTCCACGTCGTTGGTAATCATCAGTTGTCCACCCGGCTGTGGGCCGGTGAACATGACGGGTTTCAAGCCAGCCCGGGCGGCATAAATAGCGGCGGAATAACCGGCGGGGCCGGAGCCGATAATGAGGCACTTCACTTTTTCCATGATGGGCGCAAAAATAGAAAGCCAAAACGGCCCTGGCCCCGGAAAGTTTGAGTTTCGGGGAAAACTTACTTGGAATACAAATGCACCCAAGCCCCGTAGCGGCTGAAACTGCCCACGCTGGCATTTGCGGCAGCACCGGGAATAGCACCGGCAGCCACTTTGGAAAACGCACTTTCGGCCAGGGCGGTGGGGGCCTGATCGGGGC
>JAYUXG010000527.1:0-7863 GCA_043753125.1 Saprospirales bacterium
GGGTAATTGAATGCCTTGGCCGCCACGGGCGATTCGATTTTGCGTAGCAGTTGGCCAGTGGACAAGTCGTTCCAGTACAAGGCATCGGATGAAACGAACAGTGCTTTTGAGCCATCGGCCAAATGCACCGTTGGCAGGTAGCCTTGCGCCGCGAAGCGGCCCTGGTGGGGCGTAGCCTTGGTGGAATCACACTGGTCCGCAGACCCATCGCCCAGCAGAGCGGACAAAAGCAAGAGGCCGCCATCGTCTTTGGAGCAAGCGAACAGCAACAGGACAAAAAGGGCGAAGGGCAGGAATGTCTTTTTCATGATCGAAGGTGTTTGAATCGTAAATGATGGGACAAAGTTCCGGGCAATCGATAGCCTCCCTAACTCGACTTCCGCCGCTTGAACATATATTTTTATTGCATATCAATTCTGAGCCACCAAAATTGCCCGCAACTAAACACCCGAGCCCATCTGCGCTGAGTTCGGTACTAATTTTGGCAGTTAGGGTTGCAGCATATACCGGTAAATATTACCGGCTCCACCCTCCATCGCCAGTTGAAGAGCACCTTGCTCGTCTTTCCAGGCAGACAGGTTTTCGGTGAATTGCTCGCAGGGAGCCCTGATCGTCTCCAATTTCTTTCCGGTGGAAATTTCATAGACAGAAACGGAGCCGCCAGTTGGGACAAACAAGCGATTTAGGTCGAATGCCACCCGTACCGTAGTAGAGCCCTGGTCAATACGATAGAGTACAGCGCGGCTGGTTTTGTCAAAAACCCGTACGTCACCGTTGTTAGTGAGTACAATAATGTATTGTTCGTTGGCCCACAGCTGGTGCGCGGTCACGTAGCCAGGGCCATAACCTGCTGTTATGGAGAGGACCATGGAGTCCCGAACGGTGCCCTTGGCCAGGTCCCAATTGATCACTTTATCTCCTACACTAATCTGAGCAGTAGTACCACTGATAACCAAGTGTTGAATGCCCGTTTGGGTGTCGGCGGAGTGCCCGAAGATGGGCCGACGCTCGTAGACCCAGGTCCGGGTCGTGACATCGTAAAGCCCTAAGAAATTATGGAGCGCATAGCTGTCAGGCGTTGGCTCAAAAAAAGCGGTCAGGAGGTAAGCATGGCCGTCCGCCCCGGTAAAGGGGGCCAGCGCAGTAATCCAGCCATATCCCGCCCAATTATGCGCCGATCGGCTATAAGACGGCGTGAAAAGCAGGTCGAGGCGTTCCCTATCACGCAGGTCGCCGACAAAGACCGCGTGGGCACTTATGCCGTCCCGTTCCGTGATCTTTCGCGTCACGAAATATTGGTTGCCCACGCCAAACACGCCCTGGTTAATAGCGCAATCGCCTAAAAAGCGTTCCCAAGCCAGTTCGCCCGTTTTTATATTGAACACTGCCAAGCCTGAGGTCGAGGCAGCCACCGCCAGGTCGCCGTGACGATAGATAGCGTCGGGGTAGCTGAACGCCTTGGCGGCCAAGGGCGATTCGATTTTGCGGAGCAGTTGGCCCTTGCTCAAGTCGTGCCAATACAGGGCATTTTGCAAAGTAAACAGCACCCTCGAACCGTCAGTCAATGGCACACTCGGCAAGTGGCCTTCTGTTGCCAGCCGACCAATATAAGGCGTGGCTTTTGAGTCGCAGGAGGTAGATGACCCTTGCGGCAACAAAAGACTGAAAAGCAGCAGCCCGTCGCCGTCTTTATAACAAGCGGAAAGCAACAGGATGAAGAGAGCGAAAGGCAGGAACATCGTTTTCATAGCCGAGTCTTTTATAGGTTTATAAAATGACAGGGCAAAGTTCCGGACAGTAGGCAGGCTGCTTGAATTGATTTTCGCCAATCAAACATATATTTTTATTGCATATCAGTTTTCCGCTTACCAATCCTCTACTCGTTTGGGTCCCAGAAACTCTGCTTCGTCACGCTTCCGTAGACGGGATCCAGATGTCGCGGTCCAGTTCTTTCAAAAACTTCCAGTTGTTTTCATAGAAAAACAGCGTTTCGGCGCGGTGTCCAGCTTTGATGCGAACGAAATCGGCGACCCAAACCGTGGCCTTTTGTTGGGCGGAGAGTCCATGGGCGAGTAGGATGCCCAATAGCGGCAATAGAAGGATTTTAGGCATAAGGAGAACTTTTTAAGCCATTATCGTCATGCGCTCCATGCGCTCCATACGCTGCCGATCACCATGAGGGTGATCTACCGGTAAACGCGCGCGCAGTCGATCAACAGACCAGCCCACCAACTCACTTTTTGGCCACTGGCTGCCCGCTCCGCACCACCTGGATTGCCTTCTCCACTGCTGGGTCGTCGTCGTTCAGTACCCGGTATAGGCCTTCTTCCTGAAACAAGACCTTGGCCAGCCGGGCTTTCATTTGCAGTTTTAACTCAGCACGGCTCTTAGCCAGCTCGGTAGGGAGACGTGGTACACCGTGTTTTTCAGCGTAGGCAACCAGTTCTTCCAACATGGTATCGGAGATCGGGAAGGAATGCAACAGGTCATTGAGGGTGGTGGGTAGGGTAGTGCGGGCATGATTTTCCAGCCAGCGAGCAGTAAACTGCGGTACGAAACCACGTACCTTTTGGAAATAAGGGTTGGAAAAAGAAGTATCGATGGGGATAAATACATCGGGCGTGATGCCCCCCCCGCCAAACACGATGCGGCTCTGGCCAGTATAATATTTCGTGGTATCGGCCAGTAGAATTTTGGAGGGATCAGACAGCTCCCCGCTTTTGAGCCGCCGCTGGCCCTCGTGCTCATAGTCGGTATCGTGCTTATAGTCTTTTTGGATGGAGCGACCGCTGGGGGTGTAGTAGCGGGCTACGGTGAGGCGGAGCGCACCGCCGTCGTGCAGGTCGTATTGTTCCTGCACCAGGCCCTTGCCAAATGAGCGCCGACCGATCACCCAACCGCGGTCCCAGTCCTGCACGGCCCCGGCCACGATCTCACTGGCCGAAGCGGAGTTTTCGTCGATCAGGATGGCCACGTTCCCGAGGTTGAACCGGGCGCGCCCATTGCTTTTGTATTCTTTCGTCTCGTCGGTGCGGCCTTTGGTGTACACCAGCAGTTTGCCGTCCGGAAAAAACTGGCTGAGCATATCGGTGGCCGCCTGGAGATAGCCGCCAGGGTTGCCGCGCAGATCGAGAACGAGATTTTGCATCTGTTGTTCTTCCACCAATCGGCGGAGACCGCCCATAAACTCCTCCTGGGTGTTGGCACTGAAGCGGTTGATTTTAATATATCCCGTGCGGTCGTCTAGCATATAAGCCACATCCACGCTGTGCATGGCGATGATGTCGCGGGTGACGGTAAACGCACGCTCCGTGGTCTCCCGTCCGCGCCGGATGCCCAGTTGCACCTGTGTGCCTTTTTTGTCGCGCAACAGCCGGTATATCTTACCGTTGTCCACCTTTACGCCCGCCACCAGCGAGTCTCCAATGCGCACCAATCGGTCGCCCGGCAGGATGCCTACCGCTTCGGAAGGCCCTCCGGCAATCGGCATGACAACCTGGATGGTATCGTCCACCATAATGAACTCGATGCCCACTCCTTCGAAGCCGCCGTTCATGTCGTCCTCCACGGCCTGCACCTCATCGGGGGTAATGTACACCGAGTGGGGGTCGAGTTGCTCCAACAAGTGGTCGATGGCTCCGGTCTTCAGGGAGGCCACGTCCACCGTATCCACGTATTTTTCCTGGATGTAGCGGATAATTTCATCCAAGGCACCCGAGACCGGGCCAGCGGACGAAGCAGGGAAAAAACGTATATCGCGGTCGTGGTGTGGGAGCAACTGACCAATGAACATTCCAGCCGCCAGAGTAGCGGCAAGCAAAAGGGGCAGGCGGGCCTGTATATTAGATTCCGTCATAGTGGGCATTGAGCGCGTTTCCACCGTGGAAACGCAGATAGTGGTGGAGAAGGATTGAAACCAAAACCTTTAAAAATTATCGCTGTTTCAAAAACAATGTATTTTTGTGCCAATTTTTGCAACGTTGTTGCCGTTTTGCTTTGTCTAATTGCCAAAGCCTTTTTAATCATTATAACCCATAGCCTGTAGGCAAACTAGGGTTACCAAATCTCCAATCTTCGCCCGCCGAAGCTCTTTAGCCGCTACAGCCTGTAGGCTTGGGCGGTTGGGCGCAGGAGGGTTTCAAATCCGCCTTTGTTTATGACCGAAAATCCGGAAATCGACCAACTGGACAAACAGATTCTCGCCCGTCTCATTGAAGACGGCAAAGCCCCCTACACCGACCTGGCCAAGCAACTCTTTGTCTCCAGCGGCACCATCCATGTCCGCATGAAAAAGATGGAGCAGATGGGCATTGTGCGCGGCTCCAGCCTGCTGGTGGACTATCATAAGCTCGGCTACGACGTCACGGCCTTCCTCGGCATTTATTTGGACAAAAGCTCACTGTACGATGAAGTAGCCGAACGGCTAAAAGCTATCCCCGAGATCGTGGAAGCCAACTACACTACCGGTCTGTACAGCATTTTTGCCCGCATCGTCTGCAAAGATACGAATCACCTGCGCCTCGTCCTACACGATAAAATCCAGAAAATTGCGGGCATCCAGCGCACCGAGACTTTTATTTCGCTGGAACAGAGCATCAACCGGCCCGTCAACTTCCTGGAAGGGGATTCGTGAGGGAGCGTATTTCACCTCAATTTTTTATTCCCGCTCCAAGGATAACCATCCATCGTAGCTCAAACGGAGAAGGATTTACGGCTAATTTAAAAACTTCCAGACTTACCATGGGCAACCGTTATGTCATTCGCTGGACGTGCCGCTTACTCCTCTATGTTTTGCTGGCCAACCACCTCGGTGCCCAAACCGATTATCAGGGGCTACGCGTAGCGGTTTTTGATTTTGAAATCCTCCGGCAAAACAGCCAAACCGTCACCCTGCGTTGCCAAGTGGCCAATACCGGACGCTTGCCCGTAGTCCTTCAAGACCAGGAAGTGCAGTTTCCCGCCCTAGTGGTTGAGCTGGATACCTTGCACCTGCCAGCCGCGCTGCGCGGACAGCCAGGACTGGTCCAGCGGGCCGTCCAGCGGGAACGCCTGCGCTTGTTTCCCGGCGAGGTCCGGTCGGATTGGTTGCTTTCCATCGACTTGCGCGATACTTTGCCGGAGGTTTCCCTGCCTACCTGCGCCGATTTGGTAATCGACACCGCGTATTTTGTGGAACAGGAGGAGCGCACGCTCACGGTGTGGTTCCAATTGCGCAATGTCGGCCCTACTGATGCCCGGCTGTTTGCCGGTAACAATCCGGTGGTATTGAACACTTATTTTGTGGGCGGTACCAAGCTCACTCGGGGGGGCATTTTTGCCGAGCAAATCGCCCTGAAATCACCCCGCGAACTGCTAAATGGCACGCTGCCTGCGGGAAAAACCATCCATTGGCAAGTAAAGATTTCCACTAAAAGCCGAACCCGCTTCTCGCCCCATTTGGCCTTGGAGTTCGATCCGCTACAGGCGGTGCCGGATTGTGGGGCTGGGCAAAGGGTATGGGTAGTGGGGGAGTAATAAATCACGGAACAGACAAAGAATAAGTACACCTTAAATTAATCTGTTCTGAGTATTTTAGGATGCAAGTATTTGATTAATTCCTTGATTAACAAGTACTTTGATCAAATACTCAAATACTCGCAGCCTCAGAAATTTAATTTACGGTGTAATAAGTGCAAACTGTCAGTATAAATCTCTTACACTCCTTTCATACTCAATACCACCCGCTTCCGGGCATAATCCACCTCCAACACTCTTACCATCACTTGTTGACCTAGTTGCACCACCTCCAATGGATTGCGCACAAACTGGTCCGCCAGCTGTGACACGTGGACCAATCCGCTCTCCTTTACACCGATGTCCACGAACGCGCCGAAGTTGGTGATGTTGGTGACGAGACCGGGCAACACCATGCCGGGCTGTAGGTCGTCAAGGCCGTGGACGTTGCCGAAAGCAAAACTTTGCGCCGCGCCGCGTGGGTCGAGGCCGGGTTTTTCGAGCTCTTTCAGGATGTCCTGCAAGGTGGGTAAGCCTACATCGCCTTGCACGTATTTGCGCAGGTCTACTTGCTGGCGCAAAGCCTTATCTTGCACTAAGTCAACCACTTGACAACCCAGATCGGCGGCCATACGCTCCACCAAAGCGTAGCGTTCGGGGTGTACCGCCGTGTTGTCCAACGGGTTTTTGGCTTCGCGAATACGGAGAAAACCGGCGCACTGCTCATAAGCTTTGTCGCCGAGACGGGACACTTTTTTCAAGGCCGCCCGACTTTGGAAGGTGCCATTTTCAGCACGGTACTGCACAATATTTTGAGCCAGGGCCGGGCCTAAACCGGAGACATAGGTCAGCAGGTGCTTGCTGGCGGTATTCAGGTTGATGCCCACCGCGTTCACACAGCGTTCCACGGTGCGGTCGAGGCTTTCTTTCAATTGCCCGGAGTGGACATCGTGCTGGTATTGGCCCACACCGATGCTCTTGGGGTCGATCTTGACCAGTTCGGCCAGCGGGTCCATCAAGCGGCGGCCAATGCTAATCGCCCCGCGCACGGTCAGGTCTTCCTGCGGAAACTCCTCGCGGGCAGCTTCGGAAGCGGAATAAATGGAAGCGCCAGCCTCGTTTACCGGAAAGACTTCGATGGGACGGGCAAACTTTATTTTTTGCAGAAAATCCATCGTCTCGCGCCCGGCCGTGCCATTGCCGACGCCAATTGCTTCGATGTCGTATTTTTTTACTAAATGCTCGACCACGGACTGGCTCTCCAGGGCTTGCCGCTGTGGCTCGTGCGGATAAATGACCGTATTGTGCAGCAGATTGCCGTTGCGGTCCAAACAAACCACCTTGCAGCCACTGCGAAAACCGGGATCGATGCCCAGCACCGTTTTTTCGCCAAGGGGCGCGGCGAGCAGCAGTTGGCGCAGGTTTTCGGCGAACACCCGAATGGCCTCCAGATCGGCTTTTTCCTTACTGCTGTTGCGAAACTCCGTCTCGATGCCGGGCTGGAGCAGACGTTTGAAGCCATCTTTCACTGCCTGGCGCACTTGGTCGGCAGCTTCTCCTTGACTAATAATATATTGACGATCAAGGTCTTGCAAAGCACGTTCCTCGTCGGGTGCGATGGCCACACGCAGGAAGCCCTCTTCCTCGCCCCGGCGCATGGCCAGCAGGCGGTGCGAAGGGCATTTGCCCAACGGTTCACTCCACTCAAAGTAATCCGAGTATTTTTTGCCCGCCTCCTGTTGGCCTTTCACGATCCGCGAGGCGATGACCGCTCCTCGGTCGAAATGCCGCCGCACGCGGTCGCGGGCCACTTTGTCCTCGCTGACCCACTCGGCCATGATGTCGCGGGCACCTTGCAGGGCATCGGCAACGGTCGGCACTTGATCGGTGAGGTACGGCAAAGCCAACCCTTCCACTTGGCGATCGCGTTGGGCAAAGAGGCGTTTAGCCAGCGGCTCCAATCCCCGGTCAATGGCCGTGCTGGCGCGGGTCTTACGCTTGGGGCGATAGGGCAGATACAAGTCTTCGAGTTCGGTTAAAGTGGCCGCCGCAGCGATGGCCTGGCGGAGTTCCGGCGTGAGTTTTCCCTGCTCCTCCATGCTCTGCAAAATAGTGCTACGGCGTTTGTCGAGTTCCTGATATTTCTTCCAAAAGTCCTGAATATCCCCGATTTGCACCTCGTCCAGTTCGCCAGTGGCCTCCTTGCGGTAGCGGGCGATGAAGGGGATAGTGGCCCCGGATTCGAGCAGCTCGAGGGTGGCTTCTACGCGGCGCAGGGGGATGGACAGCGACTGGGCAATGCGTTGGGCGTATGCGGACATCATGCGGTGTTGGGCTGGATGCGGTTAAAAATCGGGACCCGCAAAGGTG
>JAYUXG010000528.1:0-3203 GCA_043753125.1 Saprospirales bacterium
ATTGGTGCGATTGAAGCACTTCAAATTCTTCTTTTGTCAAGGGCATACCCAAAAATTTGATGCAAATATACGCCATGATTTAATCGCGCAGTACCGAAAACACCGGCCCCAAGGGAAAGCTCAAGCGAAATATAGCATTGAAAGGCAGGTTTTTACGCTTAGTAAGGCGTTTGAAACAACCTTCAAGGACGTGTAATAAAGCGACTGTTGAAACAGCCACACACCCTCTTCGTCCCTGATCAGCCAGTTGTATAGGGCTTTCGAGCCGTAGCCGATAAAAGTGCAATAATCGCCGTGGGCATAGGGCCAGGTCCAATCCTGCCAACTATCATGTCCACAATGTAGGCCAAGTTGACCCAATGATGATCCATGCTTTTGACTGGTGCGCCCCTGCTTTTGATCAGTAGCAACACCAGGGAGTAGAAAACCACCCAGAGCAGCTCAGGGCCGATGAATTAGGAGAAAGGTCGGGCCATATTATGGCTAGTTCGGAATCAAGAAAGTAGTAGAAATACCCGTACTGTCTCGATCTTGCGGTCGCTGACGAGTTCCAGCACAAAGGTCTTGCCATCCAATTGCAGGCGCGCGCCCTGTTCCGGGATGGTCTGTAAGGCAGTGATTAAGTACCCGGAAAGGGTATTGTAACTACCCGTGGGTAGGCGCAGGGCAGGGTATTTTTCGTTCAGGTATCCTATTTCCAGTCGTCCGGATAGCAGGTACTCGCTATCGCTGATACAGGCTTCGATGAATTCCTCTTGGTCGTGTTCGTCGTCTATATTCCCAAAAAGTTGCTCCAGCGCGTCTTCCAGGGTGACCAGTCCAGAGATGCCGCCGTACTCGTTGACCACGCAGGCGATGTTCGTACGGTTTTTGACGAACTTGCTGAGCAGGTCATTGACCTGGATGCTTTCCGGCACAAAACGAATGGGCATTACCATGCTACGAATGCTGGTCGGCTGGGTAAACAGTTGTTGCACATGGACATAGCCCAGTACCTTGTCCAAGTCGCCATCGGTCACCACAATGCGCGACATACTGCTGGCTATAAACTGTCGGCGCAACTCTTCCACCGAAGTTTGCACATCCACATACACGATCTCCAGACGGGGCGACATACAGTCATAAGCCCGCACTTGTTTGAGGTGCAGGGCATTTTCGAGCAGTTCCATCTCCATTTCCTCTTCTCCCGGCACACCGGTCGCATTTTGCTGCACCAAATATTCTAATAAGGCCGAATCGCCATCGTTGGGAATTTTTTTGTATAAACTTTTGAAAATCAAATTTTTAAATAACAGCAATACAAAAAATAGCAGCCAACCTGCCAGCATTGGAGCGACCCAACCGGTTCCGAATATAAACCCCAAAGGCGGTATCAACCACAAGGCCACCAGCGTGCCCAAGGCAGTAATCGCCAGCGTAGCGGGTAGTGCGTGGCTGCCAATGCGGAGGGCGGAAGAAGGGAGAACGTGCAAGGGTAAGTATTTGAATGGTAATTATTTGAGTATTTGAAACAGGAGTATTGGCTATGAATGGACCGATCGAATGCGCAAATATTCAGGTCCTCCTTATTTGATAGCGTCATTCAACTGGTTCACTTTGATGCGGCCTTTCGGCACTTTGATCAGCCAGTAAGAAAAATCCTGTTCCGCTTCCAGCCCGTAGCCGTAAATGATCTCGCCGGGCTTGGTCACTTTTACGAATTTGTCAGTGAAGACCTTGGCTGTTTTTTCGTCCCAAAGCAGCTCTTCGGTCTCCAATTTCTCTTTTTTGATGGTGTTCAGTTCCACACTGTCGCGGGCGACAATCTGCCCTTTTTCGGGATACCGGACGGCGGTCTTAGCCGTCAACGTGCTTTTTACCGATAAATCGGCATCCAAGAATTCGATTTTCACACCCTGCGGGAATTCCTGCCGTGGGTTCTCGCGGTCATCGAAATTGTACAATACCGGCCCCTGCACCCGTACCCGCAAGATAGCACTGTCGGAATACAGGATTTCCACATCCTTGGCGATCACCACTTGCGTGTCTTCCGGCGCAAATATTTGCCTATTCTCTCTTTTTAAGTCATCGCAAGCGGCCAGCAGGAGGAGGGACAGCACGGTGAAAGCGGCCCCGGCTTGCGGACACCCGATTGAATACCCATTTTTCCAAACCCGTCCCATCAGGCAATCATCTTTTTAAACCCAATGCGGAAAGCCAGCAGCAGCCCGACCACGATAAGGATGAGATAATGCACCGGGACATTCACCCAAGCCACGAGGTGCAAGCGATTCAGCAAATACATCAGCACAAAAATAGCAGCGATCATCATTATCAGGCTCGACAGCTTGCCAAACCCCGGAATATATTCGAATGGCGCGTTGCGGCGCACAATGGCCAGTGTAACGAACATAGAAACGATGGGCAGCACTTGGGTGAGCAAGTTGACATTGAAAATGCTGCCGCCGCCCTCGAACAAAAACAGATAAATGGCCAGAGCCACGGCAAAAATGCCGGGGATGCAGACCGCAAAAATGAGCACGGCATAAAAGTACTTCCACGGACTCAGGTGGCCCTCGCCCCGGCCCATGACGTTGGCCAGCAGGGCAGTAAGTGGAATACCGATGAAGAAGGTCAACACCACGAATGGGTTGGCATCGAGGTAGTTAAAAAATTCCTGCAGGGTCATGTGGATGGGTACTGGTTAATGGTTATAAACCGATGGTTATCAGCCTTTTAGACGGCCCTTTAAGCCTATAGACGGCTTAGGGAACCTTAGAGGCTGTTTTAAAACCCCTTGCCGGTTGTAAAGGCCTGCCGGGGTTTTAAAACAGCCTCTTACGTTCCGGCAAAATTATTCCATCCCGACCAAAACAAAGCATACTGCCCAACTTTATGCCAATAACCAATCAACTGATCAACCAATAACCAACCTTAGCGCACCATGCGCATGAAAATGCTCGTAAACCAATTGGAATCGGCCTTGATGAGCGTGTCCAACGTTTGGTTGGCCTTGTTGGAAAACACGCGGATGTCGCGCACCACCGCGCAAAAGCTCTCTGCTTCCGGCGAGTTTTCTTCCACGTTGGCCACCTCGTTCAGCACCTTGATCATCGGCTCCAGCTCGCGCTTCTTGCGATTGATGATGATCTGGCGTACCACCGTCCACATATCCTTTTCCGCGTAGAAATATTCTTTCCGTTCGCCGGTCTTCAGTTGCTTGT
>JAYUXG010000529.1:0-7842 GCA_043753125.1 Saprospirales bacterium
GTTGTAAGCTTAGAGGCTTGGAAACCCCCTTTGGCATTTGACGGGTCAAACGTTTGGGTGGGTAGAAGGTTGGTTGCATAAAGCCTGTCCGGTAAATCAAGTTGCTAGTCCAGCAGATAGTGTAAGATTTTTTGTTCCGCAAAAACCGAAGCCGGAAAAAAATGTTAATACCATAGTTAAAGCACTGGGTTATTTCCACTCTTTGACCTAAACTTGTCGCTTCAATTCTTTTTCCCGCCGAAGCTTTTTTTATACCGCCATAGCCTTTTCAGGCAAAGGAGGTAAGGCGAAGCAGGGCTACACCCTTCCAAATTTTTCTTCTCCATTACTGACCGTCCTTTACTTTTTTATCGCCCTTAATGATTTTCAGATAATGAACAATAAATTCTCTCCGGTCGTCAAGCAGATCATTAACCAGAGCGGCCAGGAGGCCCATCGGCTGGGGCATGACTACGTCGGCACCGAACACTTGCTGTTGGGCATCATCGCCGAGCGCGACAGTCTGCCCGTGCGGGTGCTGGATGCCCTATTGGTGGATGTACACGACCTGAAAAAAAGGCTCGAGCGCGCCATTCCCCGCCAGAGTGCATATCCGCCCGCCGAAAACCTGTTCGTGGGCAAGTTTTCGGTGACCACCCAGATGCAGCGCGTACTGCAAGTGACGTTCGCGGAAGCGAAGATCATGCGCAACGACGAGGTTTTCCCGGAACACCTGATGCTTTCCCTACTCAAGCATCCCGATACTTTTGCAACCAAACTTTTAAAAGAATACGACGTGGACTACGAATCCTTTAAAAAAGAAATGGAATACGTCCGGTCGGAGCAAGACCTGGCGCATCCCAACCTCTACAATCAGGCCTCCAGTGAGGGCAGTAGCGAGTACGAGGATGAGGAAGACCGCAACTACCGCTCTGGTCAAAAGACCCAGCAGAAAAGCCGGACGCCGGTGCTCGACAACTTTGGCCGTGACATCAGTAAGCTGGCCGACGAGGGTAAACTGGACCCCATTATCGGGCGCGAGACCGAGATCGAGCGAGTCAGCCAGATATTGAGCCGTCGCAAAAAGAACAACCCCATCCTGATCGGGGAACCCGGCGTGGGTAAAACGGCCATCGTCGAGGGCTTGGCCCTGCGCATCCTACAGAAAAAGGTGAGCCGTACGCTGTTCAACAAGCGCATCGTGATGCTGGATTTGGCCGCTTTGGTGGCTGGTACCAAGTATCGCGGCCAGTTCGAGGAGCGTATCAAGGCCATTATGAATGAGCTGGAAAAGAGTCGCGACGTCATCCTGTTCATCGACGAGATCCACACGATGGTGGGGGCCGGCGGTGCTACGGGGTCGCTGGATGCGTCCAATATCTTCAAGCCTGCCTTGGCCCGTGGCGAACTCCAGTGCATCGGTGCCAGCACTCTGGACGAGTATCGTCAGTACATCGAGAAAGATGGTGCCTTGGATCGCCGTTTCCAAAAAGTATTGGTCGAACCACCGAACCAGGAAGACACAATCAACATCCTGCAAAACATTCAGGGCAAGTACGAGGACTTCCACAACGTAATCTATTCCCCGGCGGCCATCATTGCCTGTGTGCGTCTCAGCGATCGCTACATCACCGACCGTTTTCTGCCGGACAAAGCCATTGATGTGCTGGATGAAGTAGGTGCCCGCGTCCACTTGAAGAACATCGTGGTGCCGCGCCATATTGAGGACCTGGAAAAGAACATCGAGGAACTCAAGGAGCAGAAGAATCTGGCGGTAAAAAACCAGCAATACGAAGAAGCGGCCAACCTCCGCGATGCCGAAAGCAAACTGGTGCGCAATCTGGAATACGCCAAAGTGGAGTGGGAGGACGAGACCAAGATAAAGCGCTACCCGGTGGAAGAAGACGATATTGCCGAAGTGGTGGCTATGATGACTGGCATCCCAATCCGCAAGGTGGCCCAGAGCGAAAGCAGAAAACTGGTGACCATGAGCGACGACCTGCGCAAGATGGTGATTGGTCAGGAAGAGGCTATTACGAAGATATCGAAGGCTATCCAACGCAACCGCGTGGGCCTGAAAGACCCAAAGAAGCCGATTGGTTCGTTCATTTTCCTTGGCCCCACGGGCGTGGGCAAAACGGAACTGGCCCGGTCGCTGGCCCGCTACCTGTTCGATAGCGACGATGCGCTGGTGCGCATCGATATGTCCGAATACATGGAGAAGTTCTCGGTGAGCCGCCTGATCGGTGCGCCGCCGGGCTATGTGGGCTACGAGGAAGGGGGCCAATTGACCGAGAAAGTGCGGCGCAAGCCCTATTCGGTGATTCTGCTCGACGAGATCGAAAAGGCCCACCCGGATGTATTCAATATTCTGTTGCAGGTGTTAGATGATGGCCAGTTGACCGACGGCCTGGGCCGTAAGGTGGACTTCAAAAACGCCATCATCATCATGACCTCCAACATCGGTGCACGTCAGCTGAAGGACTTCGGTCAGGGCGTTGGTTTTGCCACCCGCGCCCGGCAGGAATCCGCCGATGAGAATAGCAAAACGGTGATCCAGAACGCGCTGAAAAAGACGTTTTCGCCGGAGTTTCTCAACCGGATCGACGACGTGATGGTCTTCAACAGCCTGGGCCGCGAGCAGATCTTCCAGATCATCGAAAATGCCCTGGCTGGTCTGATGAAGCGCTTGAACAACATGAAGTTCACCCTGGACCTCTCGGAGGAAGCCAAGGACTTCGTGGCCGAAAAGGGCTATGATCCGCAGTTTGGTGCCCGTCCGCTACACCGGGCCATCCAAAAGTACGTGGAAGATCCGCTGGCGGAGTACATCCTCAGTGAGAATCCCGGCGAGGGGGTGTCGTTGACGGCGGAGATGAACGAAGCCAAGGACGGCGTGGTGATCAGCCTCAAGGCTACCGAAGAAAAACATAGCCAGGAGAGCGACCAGTTGAGTGCTTAACATACACGGCGGAACTCTGTTCCGCTCGATAAAAATACGGTTTTATTGAAAAAGCCGCCGTGTCATCCACGGCGGCTTTTTTTGTTGGGGCGAGATAATGAGATGAAGCGATAACTGAATTTGGCGGCTATACCGCTGCGTTTAGCGGACAGTTGACAACCGGGCATTGTTAAGCGCATTATTTGTTATACCTGATCTTAGTTAGGTAGTGGCGAGTAATAAGTCACGAAGTTGTAGCATCGCCAAGAAAAAATCACTTATATTTTGGCACTACCCAAGAAAAGGGCTTTTCATGATAAAATAGATGTTTATTTGGTTACCCTTTTATATTTTTCCACAATCAATCGTTCAATGCCCAGTGATTCCACCTTTTCTACGCCTTGTTGCGTGAAAGTGTCGTTTTTAATAGTCACCACAAAGGGAAACATATGGTCTTCCCATTCCCGCAGGTTAAAATACTCCAGATGCTCGGTGTATATGCTATCCACCAAAGTATAGGCACCGCCACCACCGGAGAAAGCCGCCGTAGCGGAGTCTTTGCCCATACGTGTATCGTGGTTAAAGAAGGCAAAATGCGTAGGCGTAATAATCTTAATCATTTTATTATTCGGATTAAACGTGGAAAAAGTGCTGTCTTTCTCGGTGCTGGTGGCTGAAATCAGTTGCCAGGTGCCGATGATGGGCAGAGAAGGTTGTTTTACGTTATTGGGTTTTGGGGTCATATCGCAGGAAGCGACCATGGTGATGAGCAGCAGAATGCCTAGTTTGAATTTCATCTTTACTAGTTGTTTTTATAATGTGGGTACGGCCGGTATGCCCAACGTGTGGAAGGGGTATTGCCAAAAAATCAATGCGGATACCCGGTCAAGAGACCAAATATCCGCACCGGATACATTGATTAACAGAAGGTGTTGGAAAGGTACGTCATCTCAATGTTTGTGCGCCACAAATAATTGGACTCAACCATCAGATTGTCAAGTAATGTCGTGAAGTTTATTTGTTATGCAGATTTTAGGAATACGGGCATTCCGGCTGTCCCTACACTCCATCACTTACCATACAATCTGCCCATAGGCCCCACCATACACCATCTCCCGGGCATTGTCCGTGGCCAGAAAATCATGTGGGAAACCGAGCTCGATGGCACTCACCGCATCCAGTTCCTGCAAAGCGTCTGCCGGGAGCGTAAAATCCAGACAACCCAGCGAATCGGTCAACTGCGTCGCCGTCCGCGCGCCCACCAGCGGGACCACAGTCAGCCCGGCGGCCCGTTGGCGGGTCCAGTTGATGGCCACCTGGCTGGGCGAAACCTGTAGTTTTTCGGCCACTTCTACCACCTTGGCAGCGATGGTGTTGGCGCGGTCGTTGCGGCGCGCACTGCCCTCGGTCACGCGACCCGCTTCCCCCTTCAGGTATTTGCCGGTCAGGACACCACCACCAATGGCACCCCAGGGAGTGATGGCCAGACCAAAATGCTGGGCCATGGGCAGCAGATCGCGTTCCGAGGTGCGTTGGAGCAGCGAATACTCGATTTGCAGGGCCACGAAGGCCGTCCAGCCGCGCAGGTCGGCCATCACGTTCGATTGGCTGACTACCCAGGCGGGCGTGTCGGAAATACCGATGTACTGCACCTTGCCACTGCGCACCAGATCGTCCAAGCCACGCATCACTTCCTCGCTGGGCGTGAGCGGGTCCCAGGCGTGGACCCAAAAAAGGTCGATAAAATCCGTTCCCAGGCGGCGCAGGCTTTCGTCCACCGAACGCAGCATATTCTTGCGGTGATTGCCCGCGAAGTTGGGATCCCCCAATCGGTCGCGGAGGGTATATTTGGTGGCCACCACGAAGTGATGACGGTCGTTCTTCACAAACTCGCCTAGCCAGCGTTCGCTGGTGCCCTCCGTGTAGCGGTTGGCGGTGTCCACGAAGTTACCGCCCGCGTTGGCGTAGGCATCGAAAATCTTTTTGCTTTCCTCTTTATCAGCCCCCCAACCCCATTCGGTGCCGAAGGTCATGGTGCCGAGGCAGAGCTCGGAGATGCGCAGGCCGGAACGGCCCAGAAGACGGTATTTCATGGTGGGACTGGTTTATGAACGCGCTATAACGGTGGAAAAGGGACGAAGGTTTCCCAACCAGTAGAAGAGGTAATCAAATCGCTACGCCCTGACGAACAAGCGAACAGGTAACAAAAAAATAATATTAGTAATTTTTACCATAAAACCTGACTTTTAAAGTTTGTTTTTGCGAGAATAATGCCTCAAAATCAATATAAAGTCCTTAAAAACGGTTTCTGGACCGTTGTTGCACACTTTAGAAACCTGACTTTTCAAAAAAAGTAGCGAACCACAGCGGTGGGCAGTGTGCCTACCTTTGCCCTACTTTTGCAAAGGCTGTTTCCTATTTATTCATCCACCATCACCAACCACACTCAAAAAATGACTGACTTCCGCGTCCCACATTTAGTACTCTTGCTTTTGATCGCATTTCCATTTATGCTTACTGCCCAAAAGCTTGGGAGCAACCTCGTCTTTTACAACCCATTTGCGATAGTAAATGGGGTAAGCGAAGCCATTTACAGCGGCAATTTGATCGGAGCCATTCAAGGTTGTCAACCCATTACGGTGACCGATATGGATGTCGAGAACACCGACCCGGTGAATTCAGCTGCGGTGAAATTCATTGTTGAATTTCATACCGCCGGGATTGCTCCTTATGGCGCCCTTCCCGCTGGCTGGACGGCCCTTTCACCGGCACCCAGTAGCTCCAATTACGAAGCCTACATATTTACTGGCACCGTTGCTCCTAGCAGCACTTTAGTGCGCCTGATCTTAGATTGTTGCTCGTTGCAAGTGGCGCAACTTACCCGATCCTGGTGTACCCTTTGAGGGACATCGACACGCCCAATCCCAATACGAACCCTTACATCTCCTCCCTTGTTTCCGAAATTAGTTACTCATTGTCCGGAATGGCGAGCAATTTACCTGCACTTAGTAAGCCTGACTGTGACCCGCTACAGAACGGTTCTAGCAATTACTATGTTATAACAGGTGATTTAACCGTAAATGAAGACTTTTGTATGAAATACACGCAGGTGGTAACTCCTCCCACTCATTTTCGGGCTAAATACTATGCCTATTCAGGAGTAAAAGTAACAGTAGAGAGCGGCTTTTCATTGACCATGATCGAAGCCGATATTGTTGGTTGCGACCAAATGTGGAAAGGTATTGAAGTGAAGCCTGGGGCTACACTGGTAGCCGACAACGTCACTCTAAGTGATGCCCGTTTTGCCATAGATGCTAAGGCTGGCTCTTCGCTACAGCTCACCAACAACGTTTTTACCGACAATTATATCGGTCTGCGCCTCGATATGAGTATTGCCGCTGCCGGGGTGGCTCGCCGGGTCTTCCTGAAAAGCCTCGATCAAAACACTTTTCGATCCAGCGGAAACGGGCTTAAGCCCCCTTATGCCAGTATGCCCGAGCTGGTGGAAAACCGGGGCTACTGTGGTATTTTGCTCCACCAGTACCAAGACTTCAACGTGTCTGGCATTAACTACTTCTCGGCTCTGGCTAATGGCCTGATCGCCTCCAATTCCATCCTGAATGTCAGTGGGATGCAATTCGATGATATGCACTCCACGGCCAGTACGCCGCGCTACAACCGGGAAGGATATGGGATGTACCTGACGGCCAAGTCAGGGGTGGCCTGGGCCAATATTAATGAGCTCTACCTGCCGAAAATGAACTTCACCAACTGCAAAACAGGCATTTACGCCTACGGCATGGCCGGACGGGTAGATAATTGCCTTATGAAACAGGTCGGTACGGGTATTGATTGGCTGTTCAGCAAGAACCGGGATATCCGGCTGCGCGAAAATACCATCACCGCCGCACGTTACGGCATCCGCTCTGTGGGCAACGAACCTTTGGACCCCACCAGTATCATGGCCCACAACATCATCGACATCACCGGTCTAACCAGCGGCTCCACCCCGGTGACGGGCATCAATTTGCTGGAAATAGCGGGCAGCGGAGGCGCCACTAACCCGCCCACGGTGCAGGGCTGGGAACTGAATACCAATAACGTGACGCTGGAGCACAGCGGCTATGGCATCCATTACCTGAATGGCGTGGCCGGTACGTTCATCGGGAACATAGTGACCAACCTCGCCAACGCCAGCGGTAATAATTATACGGGCCTGCGGGTGGAGAACGTGCAATTCTCGGACATCCATACCACCACCGCCGACCAGAACGCGGCGGCCATGCCTGGCCTCGGCACCTCCACTGGCCTGCGCTCCGGCGGCTACTGGGCCGATCCCAGCCAGTTATGCCACTAAAAAACAATATGAACTGACTAATCACCTTGGTAATGTGCTGGCTGTCATAAGCGATACGCCGACAGGCGTCGACTCCGATGGAAATGGTTCAATCAACTATTACGAACCCGGTATATTGGCCTCCAATGAATATTATCCTTTCGGAATGAATATGCCGGGGAGCCGGTCCTGTGCGCTGGGAGGTGCCGCTGCCTATCGCTATGGTTTCAATGGGAAGGAAAAAGATCCGAAAACAGAATGGGGAGGATTAAACCAATATGATTATGGGTTCAGGATATATAATCCGGCTATTGGCAGGTTCTTGAGCGTGGATCCTCTGGCGAAAAAATATTCGATGTTGACACCCTATCAATTTGCCAGTAATTCACCAATCAGTGGAGTAGATTTGGATGGCCTGGAATACTTTTATGCTGCTGATGGTACTTTTTTGGGGAAGATCGGATCGGACGTTAAAGTTAGAGTGGTAGGGGGTGCGGCTCCAATCTGATGTAATTTTATAAGCCATTTTTATCAAAATGCTTCCAGAACTGCTCCCATCGGCCGTTGGTACAAATAAGTCCCCGGA
>JAYUXG010000530.1:0-7836 GCA_043753125.1 Saprospirales bacterium
TCGTTTATTTTGCGGTAGCATTCCGCAAGGTTGATCTTGGCCGTGCTATTGTCATCGTTTTCAAGCACTTGCTGGTATAGCACAATGGCCGTCATGTAGTCCAGGTCTTGCATGGCCTGCTCGGCCTGGCGTTGCAAAATACCCTGCGCCGGCAGTGCCAGGGCGACACAGCAAAAGAGGGGAACAAAAAAGAAATGGCGCATGGTTAAAAGTATCTTGGTGTGGCTACTCGCTTGATTTTTGTATCGAATTCATAGCCGAGCATCAGCTCAAACGAGCCACCGGCGGCCTTGCGTATTTTGCTCAATGCAATATCGTAAGCGGCACCCACGCGCAAACCGTTGCGAAAGTACCAACTGGCGTACAGGTCGGCGGAATCGTGGGAAGAGTTCCGGCCTTCCAGGGCCGTGCGGTAGGCCACTCCCAACCACAGCGTCTCCAGTAAAAAGAAGGCTGCGTCCACATCCAGCTCCGTGGGCGAACCGACGGGGAGAGAGAGCGCATCCTGGCGCAGTGAACTAAACCAACCCGTGCTTTTGAGCAGTGCGCTGGGCCGGAACACTACGTTTTTGTTCTTCAATGGAATAGCGACCCCCACCGTGGTGTAATAGTGGCGATAGGTGCGGGCATAAACAGTCGCGGCTTCCAGTTTGGCCTTGCGCAGGTTGTTTTCGATCAAACGCGGCACCCCGAAACCCACGTAAAAACGTTCGGAATGCAAATAAACACCTGCCCCGAAGTTGGGAAACCAGCTGCTGATATTCTCATTAAACGCCTCATCTCCAACGTCTTCCAAATCCAATTTGGCCCAGTTGCTGCGCCAATTGGTAAGGCTGGCCTGTAAAGCCAGCGACAATTGCCAACCGTTGGGCATCTTGATACGGTAAGCATAGTCGGTGTTTAGGTCGGTGTTGCCGATCGCGCCGATTTGGTCGTTTACCAGACTAAAGCCCAAGGCCAGGTGCTGGCCACGCAAGGGCGAGTGTACGGAAAACGATTGAGTCTTGGGCGCACCCTCCAGGCCGACCCATTGGCTGCGGTGCAGTAGATTGAAAGTCAAGTGGTCTTTGCTGCCCGCGTACGCAGGGTTAAAGGCCAATCCATTGAATACGTATTTTGTAAACATGGGGTCTTGCTGGGCGCATCCG
This sequence comes from Saprospirales bacterium, assembly GCA_043753125.1. GTDB lineage: Bacteria > Bacteroidota > Bacteroidia > Chitinophagales > Saprospiraceae > M3007. Next base: position 1,149 of record JAYUXG010000530.1, read on the forward strand.
ACCGCCGCCCAGCACAAGGCGATTAGTAAAGGAAATCTGTACAATTTTCGCATATTATTTCAGACGAGAACGACGGGCAGCAGGGATTATGAAGTTAAAAAGAGCGTGTTTTTACTTCCTGCAAAAGTCCGGCCACAGCCGATAAAAAGCCTGCCAAGAACGCAGAATTATTCCAGTCTTTACAGTTCAGCGTTCCCTCCCGGGCAATTCCATTCGAATCCGTCGTTCGGAGGGCAGATAGTTGTTCAGTCGGTTGGGCAGACACTTCATCCAACCAAGGTTCAGCCCGGCATAGCACGCCAAGACCCAGCCACGCGGCGCGGTGCCGGGCAGATCAAAGGTCTCTTTTTTCAAAAATAACTGGGCTTGTTCGCGATTCAAAGCCACGCCTGGCAACGCGGTGGAGACCAACTGGCTCAAAGCCAACGCATGGCCCGGCACAAAATCCTTGCCCTTGAATTCGCCGATCATGGTGCCGAACCATTTGGCTTTCAACGGTTTGTCCAATACCAAATACGCCTCTTGCAATGCGGTGGGCAGGGCCATCACTTCGCCGTTGATCGTCTCAAAGAAACGCAAATCCGCATCGGGACGCAACCACCGCGACGCTTCCGGCACCAGCGATTTGGACAGTGGTTTCAGGCTTTTGAACTGGCCGGTTGAATTTCGCTGTCGAGAGGGTTCCCCGTTTTTTTGCAAGACCGCAATAAAAAAGCCTTCGCCCCGCACCCGATGGGGGTAAAAATGATATCCGCCGTCAGTCGTCACTACGCCCCAGGCGAGAGGCATTTGCAGCGGCAATATAGTGAGGTCGAAATTTTGGGCAAGCCATGTCACATTGTCTTCATTCTCCGCCTGATTGTAAGTACACGTACTGTAGATCAATACCCCCCCGGGAGCCAACGCCGCCATCGCCGCCACCAAAATGCGCTGCTGGCGGGCTGTGCACAGCTCCACAGCCATAGGTGACCACTCGTGCATGGCCGCCGGGTCCTTGCGAAACAAACCTTCGCCACTACACGGCGCGTCGGCCACGATGACGTCGAAAAAACCCTCTAAACTGCCGAAATCACTGGCTTCGGCACTGGTGACGGCTACCTGCGGGCTACCCCATTTTTCCAGGTTTTCGCGCAATGAGTTTACCCGCGTTCGGATCACCTCATTGGCCACCAGTAGACTGTCCGGCCCCAGCAGGTCGGCCAGCAACGTACTCTTTCCACCCGGTGCCGCGCACAAGTCCAAGACTTTCAATGTTTTGGAAAAATCCACGGTTTGCCGCAAGGCTTCGTACAAAAACATGGAGGAGGCTTCTTGCACATAGTAAGCCCCGGCGTGAAAAACTGGATCCAAGGTGAATATTGGTCGTTCGGACAAATAGTGTCCTTGTGGATGCCAGGGTACTGGCCCATCCATTCTGATGGGTGCTTCCGTCGTCGGCTTGGCCGGGTTCAGCCGGATGCTCACCGGCGTAGGGCTGGTCAATGCTGCTGCAAACGCGGGATATTCCGCTCCGAGCAGGGCCTGCATTTGTCGTTGGAAGGGCGGAGGCAGCAAAGTGAGAGGCGTGGAAATGTGAGAGGGTGAGAGAGAAATAGTGAGAGGGTGAGAGGAAATGGGAGAGAGTCAGCTTCTTCCTAAAATCAATGACGGTGACCTACTGTTGCCCACCAGTTAACCAATCAACTATTGAACCAGTAACTACTTCAAGATTCCAGAGGCGCACAAACCGTCCAGACGTAAGGCGTACCATCGGGGCACTCACTTTTAGCCATCCACAGTCGGAAGTGTCGATGGTAACTATTTTTGTTGATGCTGCCCGTGGTGACCACTTCCCGTCCCGTCCACACAAATGGGGCTATCCTTAAGTGTGCCCGGAAGTCCAACTCTTTGATTCCGTAGGCTTTATACAGGCTTTCCTTCGCCGTCCAAAACAGGTGCAGGAGAATGAATTGCTCGGCTCTTGGGTGATCTTGCACAAATTCCATTTCGTTCAGGCTTAGGAATTTAGGGGCCAAACGCGGCATTTTTTCTACCAATACCTGCAAGTCGCAACCGACCGCTCCCCCACCCTGCCCTGCCAGTAAGGCCCCTACCAGTCCCTGGGAATGACTGAGCGAACAAGCCAACTTGGCATGATCGAAAAAAAACGGCTTGGAAAAGGCGTTTTTGGCCAATGGCAACCGTAGCGGATGGCCGGAAATGCGGTGCAACAACCAGCGCACGGCCAGCCATTCTTGCCGACGACGGCCTCTTAACGCCTGCAATTCCTGGCTTTCCGCTGTCGAAAACACCAGATTTTCCAGAAAAAATGCCTCTTCTTCTTCTATTTGCCATACAGCAAAAGTAGCAGTTGGAAAAGGGTAGGTGGAAAATAAGAGCGGCATAGATTGAAAAAACTGGCGTCTCCAGACAAGCCATTATCTCTATAGAAACAGGAAAATTTGTTCCTTCGATCCTGCTGGCTTTAAAAATAGCCAAGGTTTTCGGTACCAGCGTGGAAGAAATATTTCAGCTGGAAGAAAGTGATTGGGAGAATTAGTTGCAGCGAACTGGTCGAAAAGTGCTAAATTTTCGGCCAGCTAAGTAGACCACGTACCGTCATTAGAGCGCATTCCGCTTCATCGCTTCGCCCAGCTGCCGGTAGTTTATTTTTCCAACATTGACTTTCAGGTGCTCTATGATGATGAGTGCCAAATAGACACGTGCATCGGAATTTTTTGGTTTCCCAACCATGTAGAGGAGGGTGCGCAACTTGCCCGGTGTCAGGGCATGGAAAAGGCGATGGCCGACATCATCCTGGGCCAGTGCTTCCGCCATTTCTTCGGGCATGGGCAACCCATATTCGCTCTCGTCTGGATACAGGCTAACTTGAACGCGGGAACCAATTTTTAGGCCTAAGTCCTTTTGTATTTTTTTGTTGACCGTTATTAGAAAGGTGCCGTCGCCGCTTGGGAGCATGGCGCATTGGTATTGGGTTTTTTCGTTCAAGACGCATACAACGCGCCGGTCTTCGCGTTGCGCAATAAGCGACCCGGCCACCGGCGGGGGTACGGGAAAGTGACAGCCCCATAGTTTATTGGTGGATTCTTCCAGCACCGAAGCGAAGTGCAGAACGGGTTCGGTTTCCATGCAACGAGTAAATTATTCAATGGGCAGGACAGCATTATGGAAACGTGCCTCCCTTGTTTTCAGTACAAACTGGGATGTCGCTGTATGCCATTTGCCATTGTATTTGGGCCTAGCCCAAGTCCGCATAAATCGCTTCGCGTTCCACCTTATCGGGCAGGGGGCCGAAATGGGCGAGTTTTAGTTCGGCCATACGGCGGCCAGAGATGGCGCATTCGAGCAACGTCTTGCCATCCAGGCGGGCAGTGAGGTAGCCTGCCCAGAAAGCATCGCCCGCCCCGGTGGTGTCCTTCACTTCGACCGAGCGGGAGGGCAGATAGTGGCGTTCGGAGCCGTTGGCGACCCAGCAGCCCTCCGCACCGAGCGTAAAGCAAACCTCGGTGGCCCCCATTTTCAGGAAGTGGTCCAGTACCGCCTCGGGAGCGGGCGTTTCGTCTTCGTAGATGCGCGTCCAATCCACATCGCTCACCTTTACGAGGGTGTTCATGCGGCAAAGCTCGGCCAACAGGCGCTGGGCATCCCGACGATCAGGCCATATTTTTTCGGAGTAGTTGGCGTCCACACTCAACTGGCAGTGTGCGCGCTTCGCCTTTTCGGCGGCCTGCATGATGACGTGCTGGGCTGGTTGTTTGCTCAACGCGAAACAAGTGGTATGAAAAACACTGATTTCTTCAAAACGATTGTACGGAAACTGACGGATGGACAACATAGCATCTGCGCCACGGTACGGCTGAAAATTGGACACCGCTGCCGAACGGGTCACCAGGATCAACGTGGTCGGCTCATCCACCTGCACCACATAACTGACATCCACGCCCAAGCGGCCCACATGGCTTTGCAGCACCCCGCCCATGTCGTCGTTGCCGACACAGGCCACTAGCAGCGCATGGTTGCCCAACCGGGCCATATTCATGGCTAGGTTGGCCGGGCTGCCGCCGGGGATACGCTTAAAAAGCATAGCCTCGTCCAGCGTCTGTGCAAATTCGGCGGTAATGAAATCCACCAACAGTTCACCGGCGGAAAGAATGTCAATAGTTCGTCGCATAAATGGGCAATACGAGGGGCAAGAGGATGAAATAAGCAAAGTGTATATCGAAATAGTCGCCGTCACAAAGCACGGTATTTACGCAAAGCGGGGCAATGATAAAACAATTTCGGGCGACGGGGTAACAGACGGGGAAAAGATGAGGCGAAAAATTTTGATGCCCGGCTACAGGCAGCTGTCACAGCACACCGAGATTTCCTCCCCGCCACTTTGACGGGCAGGTATGTCGGGCCTGACACCGCATGGTAAACCCATCTGTAAAAATGGCAGAAAAAACCGCATGGCACGAAGTCTGATAAAAGATAATGTCCGTCCTACCACCTGCCAGACGGCAGAAAATTTGGTTTTGCGGCATCCAAACTTGTTTCACCAAAACAAAAATAATTCAAACAGTATGAAACCAATCGCAGACCGTGTAATCATCAAGCCGGCCGCCGCCGAGGAGAAGACCAAGGGTGGCCTCATCATCCCCGACACCGCCAAAGAAAAGCCGCAACGTGGCGAAGTCATCGCCGTTGGCCCCGGCAAAGACGGCAACCTCATGACCGTCTCCGTAGGCGATATGGTGCTCTATGGCAAGTACTCCGGTCAGGAGATCAACCATGAAGGCCATGACTATCTGATCGTCCGCGAAGACGATATTCTGGTCGTGCTATAAAAGTTGATGAAGGTTGATAAGGGCTTATCAAGTTTGATACCTTAACTAGTGTGCCTACATCTCATAACTCATAATTCATAACTAAAGAAAAATGTCTGTCAAACAAATAACTTTTAATAGCGATGCCCGTGAGAAACTCAAGGAGGGTGTTGATGCTTTGGCCAATGCGGTCAAAGTGACTTTAGGTCCTAAAGGCCGCAACGTGGTGATCCAGAAGTCGTTTGGTGCCCCGCAGATCACCAAGGATGGTGTGACGGTGGCCAAGGAAATCGAACTGGAAGACGCCATCGCCAACATGGGCGCGCAAATGGTAAAAGAAGTGGCCAGCAAGACTGCTGACGCCGCTGGTGACGGCACTACTACTGCCACCGTACTTGCGCAAGCAATGGTGACCGCCGGACTGAAAAACGTGGCTGCCGGTAGCAACCCGATGGACCTGAAACGCGGTATCGACAAAGCCGTGCGCGCCGTGGTGGAAAACCTCAAAACCCAAACCGAAAACATCGGCGAGGACTTCGACAAGATCGAACAAGTAGCCGCTATTTCGGCCAATAACGACGAGACCATCGGCAAACTCATTGCCGACGCCATGAAGCGCGTCAGCAAGGAAGGGGTCATCACCGTGGAAGAAGCCAAAGGCACCGACACCTATATGGAAGAAGTGATCGGGATGCAGTTTGACCGCGGCTACCTCAGCCCCTACTTCATCACCGATGCCGAAAGGATGGTGGTCGAGTACGAAAACCCCTATTTGCTCATCACTGATCGCAAGATCAGCAATATGCAGGATTTGATTCCGGTACTGGAAAAATCACTGCAAACCGGTCGTCCGCTGCTCATCCTTTCCGAAGATGTGGATAGCCAAGCCCTGGGCGTATTGGTGGTCAACCGCCTGCGCGCCGGTTTGAAAGTGGTGGCCGTGAAAGCCCCTGGTTTCGGCGACCGCCGCAAGGCTATGCTGGAAGACATTGCCATCCTCACCGGCGGCACCGTCATCAGCGAAGACCAGGGCTACAAACTGGAAAATGCCGGTTTGGAGCAACTCGGTTCCTGCGAGAAAATCACCGTGGATAAAGATAACACCACCATTGTGGGCGGCAAAGGCGATGCAGAGACGATCAAGGGTCGTGTTGGCCAGCTGAAGCAGCAAATCGAGTCCACGACCAGCGACTATGATAAGGAGAAACTGCAAGAACGCCTCGCCAAATTGGCGGGCGGGGTGGCCGTGCTCTACGTCGGTGCCGCTACCGAAGTGGAAATGAAGGAAAAGAAAGACCGCGTGGACGATGCCCTGCACGCTACCCGCGCTGCCATTGAAGAAGGTATTGTCGCTGGTGGCGGTGTGGCCTTGGTGCGCGCACTGACCGCGTTGAAAGATATGAAAGGCGTGAACGAAGACGAAACCTTCGGCATTGCCATCGTGCGCAAATCGCTGGAAGCCCCCATCCGCATCATCGCCGAGAACTCCGGCGTGGACGGTTCGGTGGTGTTCCACAAAGTAGCCGACGGGGAAGGTTCATTCGGGTACAATGCCCGCACGGACGTGTACGAAGACTTGAAGGCTGCCGGGATTATTGACCCGACGAAGGTGACCCGTGTCGCACTGGAAATGGCGGCTTCTATTGCCGGCTTGGTGCTGACCACGGAGTGCGTCATCAACGATCGTCCGGAAAAGAAAGGCCAGTCCGGCGGTGGCCACCCCGGCATGGGCGGCATGGACGGCATGATGTAATTGGTTATTAGTTAATTGGTTATTGGTTGATTAGTTGATATTACTATTGCCTAATCCTATAATCAATCTAAAATAAGTCTAGTGACTTAAATACAAAAAGGGCTTGCCAATTGGCAAGCCCTTTTCT
>JAYUXG010000531.1:0-3199 GCA_043753125.1 Saprospirales bacterium
CCGCCAGCTCCCCAAAGGCCACCACAACCCATACAACCTGATGGCCACCCTGACCCAGCTGACTGCCGACACAGTGGCCGAGGCTTTACTGCGCGTACCATTGACCACCTCCTCCCCTACCCTCTACGTCAGTGGCGGCGGCGCGCACAACCCATTGATCTGGAGGCACTTGCAAGCCCAACTTTCCGACTGGCGAATTTACCCCATGGATGTACTGGGCATTCACGGGGACGCCAAGGAGGCCGTGCTTTTTGCGGTGTTGGCCAATGAAACGGTAGCTGGTGAAACCGATGAAAAACAATACTTAGGCGGCGTACCTTTGGTGGGTATGGGAAAAATCTCCTTGCCAGCTTAATAGAATCATGAAAGCAACCACTCGAAAATTACTTTACCCGGTCATCTTGGTGGGCATCCTGTTGACCACCCTGCTAACCCTATGGGCAGGCGTCCGCCCACTTCACCTTTTACTGTTTGCTCTTGTTTTTTTTGTGGTGGCGTGGCTGGCCAATTATCGACTTCGATATTTTTATCGCGGGTTACAAGCCTTTCAACAACGTGATTTGGCTGCTGCCGAAACAAACTTCCAAATTTTTCTATCCGATGTAGAACGCCACCCCTGGATCAAACGACTGATGTGGCTGAATTGGGGCGCGTACACGGGTGATATAGAAGCCATGACCCACAATAATTTGGGTGCTATTTACTTGGAAACCCGGCGGCTGGATGAGGCCAAAACGCATCTGCAAAAAGCTTTGTCTCTGGATGCAGACTACGCAAAACCACACTACAATCTGGCGGTTATCGCTGTGTTGCAAAACGATGCGGCCACCAGTGCGCAACATTTTGCCGAAGCCCGCTGCTTAGGTTTTACCGATTCCGCCTTCGATCATTTTCTGACCAAAGTGCAGACCGACTACGCAGATTTCAATGTGCAAGCAAATAGTTGGTTGAAAATGGATAAAACGGTAAAGGATAAGTAAGCAAATTGCCGCTATTGCTTCCTACATTTTGCCCATTTGCTCACTGCCTATTTATGCACCGCGACCAGCTCGTCTCCACCATTTTTCAAAAAAAATCCTTGCTCTGCATCGGCCTGGATACTGAGCTCGGCAAGCTGCCCCGGCATTTGCGGGAGCTGCCTGATCCGGTTTTTGCATTCAACAAAGCCATCATCGATGCCACCCGCGACCTGTGCGTGGCCTATAAGCCCAATCTGGCATTTTACGAAGCCTTAGGTCCCAGCGGTTGGCTGACTTTGCAAAAAACGGTGGAATACATTGGCAACGAACACTTTACCATTGCCGATGCCAAGCGTGGCGACATTGGCAACACCAGCCGGATGTATGCCGAAGCGTTTTTTCACCAATTGAATTTCGATGCCGTCACCATTGCGCCGTACATGGGCGCGGACAGCGTGACGCCGTTTCTGGGCTCTCCCGGCAAATGGGCGATCCTGTTGGCCCTCACTTCCAACACTGGCAGTGCGGACTTCCAGCAACACGCATTGGCAGCGACCGGCGAGCCGCTGTGGGAGGAGGTGCTGCGACGGGCGCAGGAGTGGGGTTCGCCGGACAACCTTATGTTCGTGGTGGGTGCCACGCATCCCGCATCCTTTGCCCGCGTCCGCGAGTTGGTTCCCGCTCACTTTCTGCTGGTACCCGGCGTGGGGGCGCAGGGCGGCGACCTGGCGGCCATTTGTCGCCAAGGCCTGACCAAAGACGGCGGGCTACTGATAAATGCCTCGCGCAGCATTTTATATGCGTCGGATGGAGCAGATTTTGCGGAAAAAGCGCGTGCCGAAGCAAAGCGGATGCAGACAGAAATGGCGTTGGTGCTGGAAAAGCGTAACGAAGGCCGACACTACTAATACTTTAGGCTACGCCCTTGCCGATGGCATTGCTTCCGGTTGGTAGTGGTGGCATGGGTCTGGAGGGATTTTTCAAAGAAAAATCCCTCCAGACCCATGCCACCACTTGAATTGATAGTCAGCTATTTGCCTCCATTTTAATTTCAAAATTTAATCACCAGCTGCAATGAATGTGCTAATAAAATCACTCTCTTTGGCCTTGCTCTTTGGGCTGGCGCAACAATGTACCGGCCCTCAAAAATCGGCATCCACCACAGGGCGAAAACTGGTGTGGAGCGACGAATTCAACACGGCGGGCCTGCCCGACAGCACCAAATGGAGCTACGACTATGGCAACGGATGTCCCAACGTATGCGGTTGGGGCAACAATGAACTGGAATTTTACACCGCCCGCCGCCCGGAAAATGCCCGCGTAGAAAATGGCCTGCTCGTCATCGAAGCCCGCCGCGAAAAATGGGAGACCAGCGACTATACCTCGGCTCGGCTGGTGTCGAAACGCAAGGGCGACTGGACGTATGGCCGCATCGAGGCCCGATTGAAATGCCCCACCGGCTTGGGTACCTGGCCCGCGTTCTGGATGTTATCGACCGACTGGAAGTACGGCGGCTGGCCCCGCAGCGGCGAAATCGACATCATGGAACACGTCGGTTATATGCCCGATTCCATCTTTGGTTCAGCGCATACCGAGGCGTTCAACCACGTCAAGCACACGCAAAGCACCAAGGGCATTTATATGCCAGACGCGGAAAAAGCGTTCCATCTCTACGCCGTCGAGTGGTACCCCGACCGGATCGACTATTTTGTGGACCAGGTGAAATACCATACCTTTCCCAATCAACACAAGACCCCCGATGAATGGCCGTTCGATCAGCGTTTCCACGTCATTCTGAACCTTGCGGTGGGGGGCAACTGGGGCGGAGCAAAGGGCGTAAGCGACAGCATCTGGCCGCAACGTATGGAGGTGGATTATGTACGGGTGTATGGACAATAGCGGTTGAAGAGGGTTTTATAAATATTGGTAAACCTTGATAAGGGTTGCGCTCATTTTTATCAGTTATTTTGGTAGGATGCATTGCTGGACATCCCGATTAGTTTTCACAAAAAATAACCACAACATGATTTTTTGCCGAAATACCGCTGCCTTCTTATTGGTTGCCCTGTCCTTGATCGTCGCCTGCAAAAAAGACCCCGATTCTGGCCAGTCGCTCCCCCCCAACCTGTCGATTGGCGATGTCTCCGTAGTGGAGGGCCAGGCAAACGGCACGGCCTCCCTCCGGGTTGCCCTGTCAGAAGCTTCCCGCAACAATGTAACGGTCAAATACTCCACGCTGG
>JAYUXG010000532.1:0-7803 GCA_043753125.1 Saprospirales bacterium
TGTAACGGCGGGTTCAGCCGCCGATAGCGGTCAGCTGTAACGGCGGGTTCAGCCGCCGATAGCGGTCAGCTGTAACGGCGGGTTCAGCCGCCGAAAAAGCAAGAGGGCCAAGATGCATAAAAATCCATTCTTGTCCGTTCCATCCGTTTTATTTGCATTCCATCCATACTCGTATGAAAACCGCCCTCATTACCGGTGCTTATCGCGGCCTTGGCCTTGAGATCGCCCGCCAACTCGGTCAAAAAGGTTTCCGCGTGTTTATCACTGGTCGCAAGCCCGAGCCGCTGGAATCGGCGGTCGCGCAGTTGCGTTCGGAAGATATGGACGCTTATGCATTGCCGCTGGATATTACCAATCTAATGAGCATCTATCACGCGTTGTCTGTGCTACAAGAGCAAGCAGTGCAACTAGACGTATTGGTCAATAACGCGGCCCTGCGCTTGGACGCCGAATTCGGCATCTTAGAAGTACCCCTGGGCATGATCGAGCAAACCCTGCGTACCAACGTCATTGGCCCGCTCTTGGTTGCCCAAAAGTTATTGCCTGTTTTGGCCCAAAAGGCCCGCATAATCAACATTTCCAGCAGTGCGGGCAAGATGTCCGATGGCTTGTATCCCTGGGCACCGATGTACGCTATCTCCAAGACTGCTTTGAACGCGGTCACCCTCCAACTCGCCACGGCGTTGGGCGAACGGGATATGGCCGTCAATGCCGTATGCCCGGGTTGGCTGCGCACCGAGATGGGGGGCGCGGAAGCCCCCCGCTCTGTAGAGCAAGGGGCGGATACGGTGGTGTGGCTGGCCACGGAAGCACCGCATACATTGCGCGGAAAGTTCTGGCAGGATCGGCAGGAAATTGCCTGGTAACCAGTAAAAACTGGTTTTATCACCAACCAAACTTCAAACCCCAAACTTACCCACCAACTCCCCGACGCGCCACACCTCCTCAAAAGAATTGTACAGCGGCACCGGCGCAAAGCGGATCACGTTCGGCTCGCGCCAATCAGCCATTACCCCATTGTCACTGAGATAATCGAACAGTGCTTTGCCACGCTCGTTGGTCAGCAGCGACAGTTGGCAACCCCGCGCTGCCGGGTCGCTGGGCGTGAGGAGATGGAAAAGGTTTTTTTCGGCACTGGCTGCTGCCAATACAAATTCTAGAAAGCCAGTGAGTTGCACGCTTTTGGTCCGCAGATTTTCCATGCCCGCTCCGTCAAAAATATCAAGGCTGGCCTTGTGGGCGGCGAAAGCGAAAATCTGGGCATTGCTCACTTGCCAGCCTGCCGCGCCAGACATTGGCTTAAAGCCTTTGCGCATCTGGAAGCGTTCCGTCTCCTCGTGACCCCACCAACCGGCAAATCGCGGCAAGGCGGGGTTATCGGCATGACGCTCATGTACAAACGCGCCGCCGGGGCCGCCGGGGCCGGCATTCAGGTATTTGTAGCTGCACCATACCGCGAAATCCGCGCCCCAGTCGTGTAGTTGGAGCGGCACATTGCCCACTGCGTGGGCCAGATCAAAGCCGACCTTGGCGCCTAGCCGCTGGGCGGCGGCGGTTATTTTTTCCAGATCATACAACTGGCCAGTATAATAATTTACGCCGCCAAACAGCACCAAGGCTACGCTATCACCTTCTCTGTCAATTACGTACACAATGTCCTCCGTGCGCAGGGTGTGTTCACCGGGACAAGGAGCAATCTCCACGATAGCCGTTGCTGGATCAAATCCATGATAGCGCACCTGCGTTTCCAGCGCATACTGGTCGCTGGGAAAAGCTCCCGCCTCCATCACGATCTTGTACCGCCGGGCCGTGGGCTGGTAAAAGGACACCATCATCAGATGAAGATTTACGGTCAAAGTGTTCATCACCACTACCTCATGGGGTAGTGCGCCCACCAGCCGGGCCGATTGCGGGGTCAGGAATTTGTGATAGTGCATCCACGGCAATTCGCCGCGAAAATGGCCTTCCACGCCATGTTCAGCCCAATGGTCCAGTTCGTGCAACAAGGCCTGGCGGACGGAGGTTGGCTGCAAGCCTAAGGAATTGCCACATAAATACAGCACGTCGCGGCCTCCCTGCTGGGGGAAAAGGAATTGGCTGCGATAGAGGCGAAGTGGGTCTTGCGCATCCAACTGTTGGGCAAATTCGAGGGAATTTTTGTAAATCATGGTGGTCATCGATAGATTTGACGGGTTTAGAGAGGTTAGGGACTTTAGCAGTTTGATCTATTAAAAATCTGCATTTCATTTTCACCCAAAGAGCCAAAAATTCGGGTGTAAAAATGATAAATTTGTGCTGAAAAGTCATTTTAAAACCTTTACCGGACGCCAAGGCTTTATGCCAATAACCAATACTTTTTCCCACTATGACTGCAACCGACATCCTGCAAGAGCTCCAAACCATGGGCAACGAAAACACCAAGCGTATCTTTCAAAACTACGGCGCACCAGAGCCGATATTTGGCGTAAAAGTGGGCGATTTAAAAAAGATCGTCAAGCGCGTGAAAAAAGACCACGACCTCTCGCTCGACCTCTACGACATTTTGTTCTCGTACTTTCGCTGGCAATATTGTTGTGCCGAGTAAGGTGGGGTTGTGCAACATACTTATAGTCAACACGAATTGGTTCTGAATGGGGGCTTGGCGGCGGCGGCAACTTTATAGTCTTCTTGTACACAAAATCCAGTTTCTCCATATTGCAAAGCGGAAAGGTGCGCCTTGGACAACAGTAAGAAGCCTCTTGGGTATTTTAGCTGCCAGATTTCTTACCGCGCCAGCACCCGTTGTTCATCACCGGACGAAGCGGGTACTTGCACCGCAATGGCGTCCCGCAGTTTTTCCAGCAGCAGTTGGCGGGGGAAGTTTTTCATGGTCACCAAACTGATCTCTCGGGCGGGCTTGGGGTGGACAAATTCCCGCAGGTTCTTTTTTTGGTGCGTTTTCAAGTGTACCGTTGCCAGGTGCGGCACAATAGTGACGCCTCCGTGGTGATCTACCAGATTGATCAATGTCTCGATACTGCCTGCCTCGTAGCGCACACCAGTGTGCAAGTCCTCGCGTTCTTTTAGTTCGCAGAGGTTGAAAATTTGGTTGCGCAGGCAATGCCCTTCTTGCAATAGCCAGAGTTTGGAGGGATCAATATGAGTGGGCAGTACATATTTCTTTGGCGGAAAGCCTTCATTTTGAGCGGCATAGGCAAAAAATTCTTCTTTAAAAATTGGGTATTCGGCCAGTCCGCTTTCCCCCAGCGGCGTCGCGGTCAAGCCCATATCCAGTTCTCCTCGCCGCAGCAGAGCAATGATATCGTCCGTGACGGCCTCTTTGATGTGCAAACGCAGCTGTGGATAAGTGTCGGTAAAGGATTTCAAGAAAAGCGGCAACAGATAGGGTGCTAACGTGGGGATAATGCCCAGCCGCAATTCGCCGCTGATTTCGCCGCTCAGCGTCGTCACATATTCTTTCAATTGACCCACTTCGGCTAGGATTTGCCGGGCACGGCGCACAATCTCTACCCCTTCGCGCGTCGGGACAAGCGGCTTACAGCTCCGGTCAAAGATTTGCACGTTCAATTCTTCCTCTAGCTTTTGCACCATCATACTCAGGGTCGGCTGGGTTACAAAGCTGCTCTCGGCGGCTTTGGCAAAATGACGGTGGTTGTCCAGCGCGACAACGTACTCAAGTTGCTGCAAATTCATGTTGATAGATTTTATCTATGCAAACATAGAAATTATTATTTTCATTGATGAAATAATAGGCCGATGTTTGTTGGGATAAAATGAAGTCGGCCCTCGCCTAATCCACATTTCGGTTAAAAATTTACAGCAATTTATGGAAAACAAAGATCAAAATCGCAAGCTCACCACGGCCTCCGGTCGGCCTTACGTGGACAATGAAAACACGCTCAGCGTTGGGCAACGCGGTCCACTGCTGTTGCAGGACTTCATTTTGCACGAAAAGATGGCGCATTTTAACCGCGAACGCATCCCGGAGCGACCAGTACACGCCAAAGGATCGGGTGCATTTGGGGTCTTCACGGTGACGCACGACCTGACGCAACACACTCGCGCCAAGGTGTTTAGCCAGATTGGCAAACAGACCCGCGTTTTCATGCGGATGTCCACGGTAGGTGGGGAGAAAGGCTCGGCAGACACAGAGCGCGACCCACGTGGTTTTGCCATGAAGTATTACACGGAAGATGGCAACTGGGATTTGGTGGGCAACAACACGCCCATCTTCTTTGTCAAAGACCCCAAAAAGTTCGGCGATTTTATCCACACCCAAAAGCGCGACCCGCGCACCAATTGTAAAAGCCCCACCATGATGTGGGATTTCTGGTCGCTCAATCCCGAATCGCTGCACCAAGTGCTTTTTTTGATGAGCGATCGTGGCACTCCTTTTACTTATCGCAATATGCATGGTTTCGGCAGCCATACTTTTGCTTTCATCAATGCCGAAAACGAGCGGGTGTGGGTGAAATTCCATTTCAAAACGGCCCAGGGGATCAAAAACTTTACCAATGATACCGCCGCCGCCATGAAGGGCCACGATGCAGATTGGGCGCAGCGCGACCTGGTGGATGCTATTGATCGAGGCGAATTTCCCCAATGGAATGTGCGGGTGCAAATGATGACCGAAGAGCAGGCCAAGACTTGGTATTTCAACCCCTTCGACCTCACGAAAGTGTGGCCACATGGTGAATTCCCGCTGCACGATCTGGGTGTACTGGAACTCAACGAGGTGCCCCGGAATTATCACGCCGATGTGGAACAATCAGCCTTCGCACCAGCGCATATTGTGGATGGCATTGGCTTCTCACCCGACCGGATGTTGCAGGGCCGCATACTCTCCTACCCGGATGCGCAACGCTATCGGCTCGGGGCTAACTATGAGCAAATCCCGGTCAACCGTTGCCCGTACATGGTCGCTAATTACCAGCGCGATGGCCGGATGCGGGTGGATGGCAATGGTGGCTCCGACCCCAACTATTTTCCCAACAGTTTTGACGATATCTACACCGACGCGGCGTACAAAGAGCCTGCGCAAACGCTTGACTCGCTCGTCGTCGACCATTTTGACCGCAACGCCCCCGGAGAGGACGACCACTATACGCAGCCAGGTATTTTCTGGCGAAAAGTACTCTCTCCCGAAGCCCGTAAAAATCTGGTCAGCAACATCGCCGGAGCCATGTCGGGTATCAGTGGGCTAAAGCGCGATCTAATTGTACAACGGCAATTGTGCCACTTTTTTCGTGCCGACATTGGCATGGGTATGGCGGTTGCGCAAGCCCTCGGCGTAAATGTTGACCCGGAGGCCATGACTGGACATGGTGCTGCGGTGGAACAGCATACTACGGTATTGGTGTAATTAAAAACAAACAAACATTCTAAATCAAACTGCTCCACTGGTCACCCGGTGGAGTAGTTTTTTTGCCGTTTTATCTTTATACCCGCCCCATTGCTTTCTGTTCTTGCAATGTTTTTCAAAGCTTGCGTTGTTCCAAGCGGTTGATTTTAACTTTCACCTACATCCGTGTTAATTTTCCATTCGTCTCTTCCTTCACCACGTACGGATCGGTGTACCCCTGCGTCCGCAGTTTTTTCCGAACCGCTTCTGCCGCTTTGACGCTTCCGTAACGTCCTAGCAGCACCACCGTCATCCTGTTGTCCTGGCGGCGCATCTCGATGTTGCCCAATTCCTGAAAAGGAGTGGCGTTGAACATATCTGGGTTGGCCAGGGCCGCGATGCGGATATAGTAGGGTTGCGCGGTCGCTTTGGTCGTCTTGGCCTTCGGCTGCACGTACCCGTATTCTGCCGGGCGGTTGCCTTTTTTGGCCGAAACAGGCACCTGCTGCGTAGTAGCATTTTCGACTAAATAGGCTTGTAAGGTTGGGTCGTCGGTTCTTTCCGTGACAATTGCGGCATCCGAGAAGCCACGCGCCGCTGCCGATTTTCTGGCAAATTCAGCCTCGTCATAAGTAGCCCACAGACCAACCCGAACTTTCAAGGCCTCATTTTCCACCTTGCTGTAGGTATTGCCCAAGCCGTCCAATCGTGCAAACTCGTTCATGGCAATGGTTCGCTCCGTAGAAAAAGAGCCTACCTGAATGGCGTAGCGCACGTTGTCGTCTCCTTTCGTAGAAGTAGTGGACGGCGAGCCTTTGGCTTGCGCGCTTCTTTTACGTGGCTGCCCCGCTTTGATGATGGTCGTCGTAGAGGGCGTACTGTATTGGGCGGGGGCCATCTTACTTTCCCTGGCTGCCGTGCTGGTAGTGGACTGGCCAAGTTGGAGGATCATGTTGGGCGAGACGTTCAATTCTGCCGTGGCAAAAGCACCGGGGAAGTCCGGTAAGATCTGGCTTACCACAAATTGCGCTTCCTTGCGGGTGGCGTATACGCCGAGGTGCAATTTGTAGCGGTCGCCGTCCGGCACGGTGTACAGTTGGCCATATTTGGTCAGGTCGGCGTACTTACTGGCCACCTCGGCAAAGTTGGTCGGCCCGGAGGCCAATTGCACGGTATAGCCGTTGGCACCGCCCGGCTGCAAGGTACCGATGGGTGCTACCTTCGGGATACCACTCGGATTGTTAGACAGCCAAACCAACAACTTGGAGGAACCCGGCGACAGGCTGACCGGCGACAATTGTGGTGCATTAGCCACATCGCGCTCGGTACGTACAATTGTCCGCACATCCGCAAAGCCCTCGTGGGCAAAGGTTACGGCGTATTCCTGCCTTCCATTGAGGCGTAGCGTATAGCGTCCATTCTGGTCGGTAGTGGTTTTGGCCCAGTGGGTACCGGTGTTGCTGCGCGCATACACCACCGAACGGGGCAGCGGTGCGCCCATTGCTTCGTCGTACACCATCCCGACAAATGAGCCGCTTTGGTCGGACACCAGCGCAACGGATATTTTACGCGGGCCAGTGGGGGACACGGCACTGACCACCGTCTGCAAGTCGAACTTTTTCACCGTCATATAGCAGTTGGTGCCGGTCGGCAAACTAAAATGCAACTTGCCATCGCCTTTGGTGCGCTGGACTCCCAACCCGCAGGCGGTCAAATCTATTTCCGCGCCCGCCACTGGCTCGGAGCCACCGTCGTACACGTAGACATCATACACATCTTGCGCACGCAATGGGGTAGCCAGGAGGAAAAGTATAGCCATGAGAGAAAACAGGGGTCCCTGTAAAATGGATGATTGGTTAGCCATAATGAAGTCGTTTTTCGCTGTAAAAACAGATGGAGGCGTGGTAAGTTTGGAACCATGAATGTAAAAACGGTTTTGCGCTACTACTTAGCACATTGTGTTCCAACTTTTTATCTTCCGATGCCTAACTTTGTCATTCATCTTTCACCTTTTTGAATTTCTACTTCTATGGCTTTCAACCAATACCAAGAAAGGGGATATTGTGAAGCACGGGGATTCGGCGGAGGAAGCGGCGTAGGGGGAAATGTGTTACCTACTTTCAGCCAAAAAATCCAAAAATTGTTTGGCATGGGTACACTGCTGCTTTACCTGCTCTGGATTAACTTTGCCCAGTAGCTCGAACGAGATTTTGCCTTTTGCATATTGCTTTTCGCTACATCCAGCAGTGGCGGTATCCAAGGCTTCAAAGATGTTTTGCTTGGGTACTGCCTCCAAGTTAGGCCAAGAGGGTATTTTGTTTGGCTTGAAATTGCTGCCAAAATAGTCATACAGGGCTTTTACGTCTGCCAATAGCCAGGTTTCCATGACCTGCACCATCAAGTAAGCGTGTTCGTCAGTCGCATTCTTTGGCTTGTCCCAACCATCGCGGGCTTTGAGGTGC
>JAYUXG010000533.1:0-3182 GCA_043753125.1 Saprospirales bacterium
TTGACCATTATTTCCGTCACTTTTCCGGTGACACCCTCGCCGAGGGAGGGCAGTTTATATTCGTAAGCCATTTCTATGGTAAAAGTTGAGCGGGTGGAGAATGTGGAGGAGTCAGGTGAATTGGCGCAAAACCACTCTAAGCTAAGCCTGATTGATCGTGCGAAATCATTTTCCAATGCAGGGAAACGCTTTGCTTCGACGCTCGCAAAGATGGAGCAAGTTTCGGGAAAGGCCACTTTTTGAAAGTTGAAAACTTTCGGAAAGTTGCGTTTGCAGGTAAGGTGGGTGGTACACACACCCGCTACCAGCCTTTTTTCGCTGCATACGTCGTCATATTTGCTAAAAAAACAAACTTTGGCCGAATAATTTCCGCTTGTCTTTAAATTTTGCCAGAATTGCATTTCCAAAGGTTAATTTTGGTCATTCGCCGCATAATCTTTACCAACACAAAAACACACCTGCTACACATGAAAAGACTTCTCCTGTTCCTGGCCTTCTGCACCTTGCTGGCCACTGCCCCCTCCGCCGTCTCGGCGCAAACCATCTATGTCAAGGCCTCCGCCTTAGGGGCCAACAACGGCAGCACCTGGGCCGACGCCTTCACCACCCTGGATGCGGCACTGCTGGTTGCCGTCTCCACTAGCCAGATCTGGGTGGCTACTGGCACTTACAAGCCCTTGAGCGGTGCCGTACCGAACAAATCCTTTTCCGTATTGGTCGGCATGGAGCTCTACGGAGGCTTCGCCGGTACGGAGACAGCGCTGAGCGAACGGAACTACCTGACCAACGTGACGACCTTAAGTGGCGACCTCAACGGCGACGATGTATCCACTGACCTGACCATGAACCGCTCCGACAACTCCTGGCACGTGATAGCGGTTGGCACCAGCAGCATTCCCAATTTGCGCGCCGTAATCGATGGTTTCGTGATCCGCAACGGCAACACCAAGACGGCCACCGCCGACCCGGATGCCACGAAGCGAGGGGGCGGTATTTTCACCACAGCCAAACTGACCGTGCGTAACTGCCTGTTTACCGAAAACCAAGGCCTGATCGGTGGAGGCCTGGCCGCTTCGAGTGCCGCCGCCTCGGGCCTGATCGTGGACAACTGTATCTTCGACCACAACCTATCTACCAATTCATCCGCCGGCATCCAAATCCAGGCTTCCACGGGTGCTTCCATCAATCGCTGTACTTTTCGCAACAACGATACCAACCGGGGCACGCTCTATCCGAACCAATGCAGCAACGTAGTGATCGACAGTTGCCTGTTTGAGAACAATATGGCCGGTACAGACCGGTGGGGAGCGGGCCTGTACAATTGGCAGAGCAGTTATATCCTGACCAATAGTACGTTCCGAGGCAATGTGGCCCACAATGCCACCGGGATGTACAACGACGGGCGTGAAGGCAACGACTCTTTTGTGGTCGACAACTGCGTTTTTGAACAAAACAGCTCCACCAGTTATGGCGGATCGGGGATGTTCAATTTCAATGCGAACTTCGACATCCGTAATTGCAGGTTTACGCAAAATACCGCACCCACTTCCGCCGCCGCCATTTACCTGGGTGGGGAAACGGCACCCGATGGTCGCCTCCAAAATTGTATTTTTGAAGGCGGGACGGCGGCTTTTGGTGCTGCCGTTGCCAATTATAGCTCGCCTGGGCAAGTAGTGGCCGAGGGTTGTACTTTTAGCAATAACGTGGCCGTGACCAGCGGCGGGGCATTGACCTGTGGGTTCCTGGCCAATATGGTGCTTAGAAGATGTACTTTCGAGGGTAATGGTGCCCGTTTTGGCGGGGCTATTTTTGTGCAAAATGACTCGACCGCCCTGTCCGTCGACAGTTCTTCGTTTGTGGGCAATAATAGCACCAGCCTCGGTGGGGCGGTGTACCTGTCTGCTGGCAACACCAGCCGCTTTACCAATACCACTTTTATGGTCAACTCTTCCGACAATGGTGCGGCCCTGCTCATATCGGAGGACAGTTTGGATATTGCCACCTCGGTTATTGATCGGTGTCTGTTCCAGGAAAATTTTGCGCTCGTGCAAGCCGGTGCCCTCAACATCGAAAACGCCGACGTGACCATGACCAATACACTTTTTGCCGGCAACCAAGTGCTGGGTGCTGGCGCAGGCGGTGCCGTGCTGCTAAACGGTTTCAATGGCAAAACAGCACGCCTGACGGCTATCAATTGCACTTGGGGCGGCAACCTCGGCCCATTGGGAGCAGGGTTGGCACAGTTTGAGGGCGATAGCGGGCACTCCGTGGTGAACCTGCAAAACTGCATTTTCAGCAATGAGGGCGACAACTACGCCGTCGAAGCGGGCGCGCCCATTATCAATTCGCTGGGCGGCAACCTCAGCTCGGATGCTACACTGGATACGTTCCTGACCGCCACCAACGACCTGAATAACACCGATCCCTTGTTTGCCAATCCCACTTTTTTTGATTTTCACCTCTTGCCCGGCAGTCCTGCCATTGATCAAGGCATCGCCGCCGGTGCCCCAACGGTGGACTTGGAAGGCCACCCGCGCCTCGGCCCGCCAGACATCGGCAGCTACGAATGGGGTACCACTGGCACCCACGGGCTGTCACTTGCTTTGCCGCTGGTCCTGCATCCCAACCCTGCGGTGGATGTGGTGCGGGCGACCCTCGACAATAATTGGCGCGGTGAAGTTGGCTTAGAGGTCGTGGATGCGGCAGGCCGGGTGGTTCGCCACCTGTTCTTCGCCAAGACCGGCGAAAAAATGCCCTTGGAATTCAACGTGGCAGGCCTACCCAAAGGTTCGTATCTGGTACAGGTGCGCATGGGGACCGTGCGGATGAGTGGTGGGTTGGTGAAACTATAAGGAACTCGCAGAATCACTTTAAAAATGCATAGCAAAATATCCTCGTTTGGTACCCTGCTTCTCCTCCTGCTCTATTTTTGCGCAGCAGGCCAAACCACCGACGCCCTCCCCCGGAGTACCCCCGAAGCCGAAGGCGTGTCGTCTGTAGGCATTCAACAATTTGTGGACGCAGCGGAAAGAAGCGAGCACGAGTTGCACAGTTTCATGCTGTTGCGCCACGGAAAGGTGGTGGCCGAAGGCTGGTGGCACCCCTATCGCGCCGACCTGAAACACACGATGTACTCGTGCAGCAAAAGTTTCACGGCGACCGCCATTGGGTTTGCGGTGAGC
>JAYUXG010000534.1:0-3181 GCA_043753125.1 Saprospirales bacterium
GCGTAGGTAGGGCAATTTTTTAGCAAATCATAAAACTTCAACGAAGCAAGCTGCTCGTGGGTCTGCCGATGATTCTCTGCTAATGTTTCTGCATCAATAGCATTGGGCAAATAAGTCAACTTGAATAATTCTATGCTCAGATCGCCCAATATGCTGTCTAGACATGGTTGTGTGTCAAACGTTCTGGCATTAGAAGATCGCTTCTCGCTCAATCTTCTTTCTTCTGCCTCAGATGCAATCCCACGCCTCGGCCCACTTCTAATCCAAACACGGCCTTCATATCGGACGGGCGGTTGAAAAGAGGGATATACTTCTGCCACGGCTACCTCGCCGTCTGCAAAAATAAACTTGGATACAGCTATAGAAGGCGGCGGCACTATTCGGCCATCCGTACGAAAGCTAAGCAAAGATTGAGGCAGTTTTTCATCCACCGTAAGCCCACTGCGCGTACCATTATCTTTCACGCCCACCAAAAGGTAGCCCGGAAGACCATGATTTGCCAAGTCATTTGAAAAAGCACAGATCGCTTCGCCAAATTTATCCGCTTTGGCGACGGAGATGGTTTTTTCTATCCGATCGGTTTCCATTTCTCTGGACAATTGCTCTACCTCTGTTCGTGAGATCATCACTATAGTCTTTTAAATTCGTTTTATCCATAATATGGATGCCAAATGTACGATATTCCTGCTCAAATTTCATACAATTGACGGTTCTGCCGACATCTCGAAAAGCGTAGTTAATCAAAAACCACTTTTTCTCCACCACTTTTCCCCAAAACCCCTACATTTCCGCCCCATTCACGCACCAACCAACTTCCGGCAATGTCCTTCCTGCACAACATCCTCCGCAAAAAGACCATCGAAGATGCCCTCGCCACCGCCGACCACGAGGCGGCGCACGGAGGCGCGGGCCTCACCAAGAACCTCCGCGTCATCGACCTGACCGCTTTGGGCATTGCTGCCATCATTGGGGCGGGCATCTTCAGTACCATTGGCACCGCCAGTTTCATGGGCGGCCCGGCGGTGGTGTTTCTGTTCATTTTTACGGCCATTGCCTGCGGGTTTTCGGCCCTGTGCTACGCGCAGTTTGCCTCCACGCTGCCAGTGTCGGGCAGTGCCTACACCTATACGTACACTACTTTTGGCGAGATACTGGCCTGGACGGTTGGCTGGAACCTGCTATGGGAATACGCCATCGGCAACGTCACGGTAGCCATTTCGTGGAGCGACTATTTCACTGGCTTGATGAAGGGTATTGGCCTGGCCATCCCTGAATGGCTGACCATGGACTTCGTGACCGCCCGCAAGGGATTGAACCCGGATGCCATCGCGGCCTGGCAAAACGCGCCGCAAATTGGTGGCGCACACCTCGTGTTCGATCTGCCCGCGCTGGTTATCACGCTGCTGATTACCATCTTGGTTTATCGCGGTATCCAGGAATCGAAAAACATGAGTAATGCGTTGGTCCTGTTCAAGTTGTTAGTTATTCTGGCGGTAATCGCGGTGGGTATTTTCTATGTGCAGCCGGGCAACTGGACCCCTTTTGCGCCAAATGGGGTGCGCGGTGTACTGGCCGGCATTTCGGCGGTATTCTTTGCCTACATCGGTTTTGATGCCATCAGCACCACTGCGGAGGAATGCAAAAACCCGCAGCGCGACTTACCGCGGGCCATGTTCCTGTCGCTGATCATTTGCACCATTTTGTACGTCATCATCGCCTTAATCCTGACGGGTATGGTTAAATATGACGAACTGGCCGTAGGTGACCCGTTGGCCTTCGTATTCAAACGGGTGAACCTCGATTTCTTTTCCGGAGTAGTAGCACTGAGTGCGGTGGTGGCCACGGCGAGCGTGTTTTTAGTGTTCCAACTGGGCCAGCCGCGCATCTGGATGAGCATGAGCCGCGATGGACTGTTGCCCAAAAAGTTTTCTACTATCCATCCACGATTCAAGACTCCCGCTTTTTCCACCATCCTGGCGGGTTTTGTAGTGGCCATCCCGGCCCTGTTCCTGAACCTCAACGAAGTGGCCGACCTGACTAGTCTCGGTACCCTGTTCGCCTTTGCCGTGGTGTGCGCCGGAGTGCTGAAAATGGATGCCACCGGCCAATCGGCGCAGGCCAAATTCCGGGTAAAGTATCTCAATAGTCGCTACTGGTTGCCCGGTTTGCTGATCGTACTATATCTGATTTTGCAGACTGCCAGCCCCGGCTTCGTTGCCCACTTGCTGGATTGTCCGGATGGCAATTGCCGCAGTCAGATTCCATACTTCTTGTTCCTCGGCATATTCTCTATTATTACTATGTTGGCGGTTATTTATCAATGGTCGTTTATTCCGGTAATCGGGCTGATCCTTAACTTGTTTATGATGTCGCAGGTAATGTTCGTCAGTTGGGTGCGTTTTATGGTCTGGATGGTGATTGGCTTGGTGGTGTATTTCGCCTACGGCTACGCCAATAGCAAGCTGCGGGCGAAACATGCACAACAGATGTAGTAGTATTCATCACTGGATGGTGCATTTGTTGACAGCAGTGTTTGTGCGGGGTGCGGTGCTGTTTGCCTTGCCGCTTTATTTATGGTACTAAACACTTATTTGTCACAGAACACCTCTTGGAACACGTCGCGTTTGTCATCCTGCCGGGAACCGTCCACGCCGCAGAACACCTCGCGGCACACATCGTAGGGTGGACGGTTCTCGACAAGATGACAAAACGTAGCGTACACCGTACGCTCCAAACTTTCTAGACCAAAATATTGCCATGAAAAAAATAGTCGTCCTCACCGGAGCCGGTATCAGTGCCGAAAGCGGTATCAGTACCTTCCGCGACAGCGACGGGCTGTGGGAGAACCACCGCATCGAGGACGTAGCCACGCCCGAGGGCTGGCGACGCAACCCGAAATTGGTGCAGGAATTTTACAATCAACGCCGACGCCGCCTGGGTGAGGTCGTGCCGAACGCCGGGCATTTGGCACTGGTAGAACTGGAGCAACAGTTCGAGATACACATTGTCACCCAAAACGTGGACGACCTGCACGAGCGGGCGGGCAGTACGCACGTGCTACACCTGCATGGCGAGCTGCGCAAAGTCCGCTCTGACCGCCACGAACACTTGGTATACGACTGGGACAAAGACCTGCTGATGGGCGAATTGTGCGAACGTGGCAGCCAACTCCGTCCGCACA
>JAYUXG010000535.1:0-7763 GCA_043753125.1 Saprospirales bacterium
GAACCGCAAGTAATGCAGATTTTCAGGATTTTGGACGACCTGGAAAATCTAGGTACTTTTTAACAAAGCGACACATGGCAGTAATATTTTTCTAAAAATAGCCGCACGAGCTTTACCTTTGCCCTCCGAAATGAAAAACGGAATTTTCTCGTCCTTCACTTCGGCCCTGCCGCAAACTGGTTCAAAAGAAACCAGTTTGCGGCATTTTTTTAGCCCCCATACCAATCGCAATGAGTTGGCAAATAACTCATAACTCATAACTAATAATTATTATACGTTGCCACGCGATACATCCATCCAATCCGTCCTTATTATCGGCTCCGGCCCCATCGTCATCGGCCAGGCCTGCGAATTTGACTACTCCGGCACCCAAGCCAGCCGTTCGCTGCGCGAAGAGGGTATCCAGGTCAGCCTGATCAACTCCAATCCGGCCACCATCATGACCGACCCGGTGACCGCCGACCATATCTATTTATGGCCCCTCACCCCGGAGAGCATTGAGCAGATCCTGAAGTTGCACCAGGACGACCCTACCCTACCCGTCATTGACGCGGTGCTACCCACCATGGGTGGCCAAACTGCCCTCAACCTGGCCATCGAATGCGAAAAAATGGGTATTTGGGTTGACTATGGGGTACGTATGATCGGTGTGGACACGGCAGCTATTGAATTGACCGAAAACCGGGAGAAGTTCAAACAGTTGGTAGTAGCACTGGGAATGCACGTCGCGCCGTCGTTCATCGCCAACTCGTACCTGGAAGGCAAGGAAGCCGCGCAAAAGATCGGTTTTCCGCTGGTGATCCGTCCGTCGTACACGCTGGGCGGCACCGGCGGCGGCCTCGTGATGAGAGACGAGGACTTCGACGCGGCCCTGAAACGCGGCCTGGCCGCCTCGCCCACCCACGAGGTGTTGGTGGAAAAGGCCGTGTTGGGCTGGAAAGAATTTGAACTAGAACTACTGCGCGATCACCTGGACAATGTGGTGATTATCTGCACGGTAGAGAACCTCGATCCCATGGGCATCCACACCGGCGATTCCATTACGGTGGCTCCGGCGATGACGCTTTCGGATACTGCCTACCAGCAGATGCGCGACGACGCGATGACCATGATGCGTGCCCTCGGCAACTTCTCCGGTGGCTGCAACGTGCAGTTTGCCCAAAACCCCGCCACTGAGGAACTAATCGCTGTGGAGATCAACCCCCGCGTATCGCGCTCGTCCGCGCTGGCCAGCAAGGCCACGGGCTACCCGATTGCCAAGATTGCCGCCAAACTGGCCATTGGCTATTCGCTGGACGAATTGAAAAACCAGATCACCAAGACCACCTCGGCCTTTTTTGAGCCGACTCTGGACTACGTCATCGTCAAAATGCCGCGTTGGAATTTTGACAAATTCCAGGGGGCGGACCATCGCCTGGGGCTGCAAATGAAATCGGTCGGCGAGGTGATGGCCATCGGGCGAACGTTCACGGAAGCCTTGCAAAAAGCCTGTCAAAGCCAGGAAAACAACCGCACCGGCTTGGGGGCCGACAAAAAGGAATGGTTGCGGACGGAGGACATCATGGAGCGGCTGGAAAAGGTGTCGGACGACCGCATTTATCGGGTAAAGGATGCGCTACGGTTGGGAATTCCCTCTAAAACGGTGCAGAAATTCACCGGCATCGACCCCTGGTTCATCGGGCAGATCAAAAACCTGGTGAAAATGGAAGAACGATTGCTACGTTTCAATGTGCCAGACGACATTCCCACGGATTTTTTCATCGAACTAAAAAAGAACGGCTACTCGGACGCCCAGATCGCGTGGCTGCTCCGCGTGGACGAGAGGTTTGTGACCGCAGAGCGCAAAAAACGCAACATCCGGCGGGTGTTCAAGATGGTGGACACCTGCGCCGCCGAGTTCGAGAGCAGCACCAATTATTTCTATTCTACTTTTGATGATCGCAATGAGAGCATTGTGTCGGACCGGAGAAAGATCGTCGTATTGGGTTCCGGCCCCAACCGCATCGGGCAGGGTATTGAGTTCGACTATTGTTGCGTACACGGAATACTGGCCATCAAAGAGGTTGGTTATGAAGCAATTATGGTCAATTGCAATCCCGAAACTGTCTCTACGGATTTCGATATTGCCGACAAGCTCTACTTCGAGCCAGTGTATTGGGAGCATTTGGAAGAAATACTGGACCACGAAAAACCGGACGGCGTGATCGTGCAGCTTGGCGGCCAGACCGCCTTGAAACTCGCTGAAAACCTGCACAAAAAAGGCTGGAACATCATCGGCACCAGCTATAACGACATGGACATTGCCGAAGACCGGGGCCGCTTCTCCGAGCTGCTGCACGAGTTGGAAATCCCCTACCCGAAATTTGGCGTGGCCCTCGACGTGGACCAGGCGCTGGACGTAGCCAGGCGCATCCCTTACCCACTGCTGGTGCGGCCCAGTTACGTGCTTGGCGGCCAGCGCATGAAGATCGTCATCAATGATAACGAACTGGAACGCCAGGTGCTGCACATTTTCAAGCACCTGCCCGATAATCGGGTGCTGATCGACCAGTTTCTCGAACGCGCCAAGGAGGCCGAAATAGACGCAATCTTCGACGGCGAGGATTTCCACATCATGGGCCTGATGGAACATATTGAACCGGCGGGCATCCATTCGGGCGACAGCAGTGCCGTGCTGCCGCACTATTCGCTCGGTCCCATTGTGGTGCAGACCATGGCCGAATATGCCGAGCGCATTGCCCGCGCCCTGAATATTAAAGGCTTAATCAATATCCAGTTTGCTATCAAGGACGACCAGGTGTACGTCATTGAAGCCAATCCGCGGGCCTCGCGCACCACGCCGTTTATCGCCAAAGCGTATGGCGTGCCTTATCTCAACATTGCTACTAAAGTAATGCTTGGGACGCACAAACTCCGCGACTTCGAGATCGTCCACCAGTTGCAAGGGTATGCGATCAAAATACCAGTGTTCAGCTTTGATAAATTCCAGAATGTGGACAAACGACTGGGTCCGGAAATGAAGAGTACGGGGGAGGCGATCTACTTTATTAAGGATTTGAAAGACCCATATTTCCGGGAGTTGGAGCGGAATCGGAGTATGTATTTGTACAATTGAGTATTTTTGCTAAAAATAAGGTAAACCATGAGCGCACTTATAAAAAATATTCAGATCAAGAATTTCAAGTCGGTGCGCGACCTGTCGCTGGATTGCGACCGGATCAATATCTTTATCGGCAAGCCGAACGCGGGGAAGTCTAATATTTTGGAGGCTATTTCGCTGCTGGGGGCGATGGGAAATAAAGGTGAAAAATTTATGAACGGCTCTATACGCTACAAAAGTCTCTTGCAACTATTTGCAGATTTTAACTTTCACCAAGCAATTCAAGTTGATGCAGGAAATGGCGAAACAGTAGAACTAAGTTCAGGAAGGGGTGATCATTTTTCCTTTTCAGCGCGAGAGGGTTCCACATAGACGAGCATTATGATTTAGCTTGGAAGGAAGAAGTACCGCGCCATGGGAAGGTTGTACTTAATCCAATTATGAGTAGCATAAAGCCTGACGGTACTATTGACAACTGGCAAGAAGATGTTAACTTAGAAGGCAATTATAACCCAGTAAAGAAGTATAATTTTAGACCCTTCGGCGATTTTGTCAACAATGGCTTTTTTCTACATCCACCTCATGGCAATAATTTCTATACCATTGTCAGAGGGAATCCTGAGCTAAGGGCAGAAATCCAAAGTTTTTTGAAACCCAACGGTCTTGATTTTCTTTTGGATGAAGAAAGTCAGAAGATGATCGTAGTAAGAAAAGGTGAAACCAATTTACTTAGTTTTCCTCTCCACCTCGTTCCCGACACCTTTCAACGGTACATTTTTCACCTTGCAGCCATAATGTCCAATCGCGATTCGGTGCTGCTTTTTGAAGAGCCGGAAACGCATTCTTATGCACCTTATGTACATCAATTAGCACAGCATATCATTCAAGATGAACAAAACAATCAGTACTTCTTAACCACCCATAGTCCTTATTTTTTACTGCCCATCTTGGAAGAGGCCAAAGATGCAGCAGTTTTTTTTACCTGGTTTGAGGACTACCAAACCCGTGTCCGCAGATTATCAAAAGAAGAAATCCGGGTTATTTTAAATGATGGCATTGACGTCTTTATCAACCCCGATTCCCTGATTGCCGCATGACCACAACCAGATTATTCCAGAATGCTATGCAGATACTTTATTTGTAAAAATATTGGGCTTTGAAGTTCCTAACCATCAATTTGGAATTGAGAGTGTACTGAAAGAACTTAGGGAAAACTTCAAAAACCGCGTCGCCGTTGGCATTATTGACGACGACAAATTAAAACCGAAAGATTTGGACGATTTTGAAACTGTTCAAGAAAATCACGGCATTAAGCGGCTTACCAAAGGCAAGCATTCCGTTTTGATTATTTGCCCTGTCTTGGAAGATTGGGTTTTTCAAAATGCTGTAGCCAAAAATGTTGATCCTGCCAAGTATGGCTTTCAGACGCGGAAGGATTTTCAAAAAGCCTGCAAGCGGATAAATGTGGCCGACAACCAGCAAGTCAAACAGTTCTTAAACACCCTCAAACAAAAAAGAACCCCCGGCTTCACCCAACTAAAAATCTGGATCTGCGAGGGGGCAGGCATAGACGAAGAAAACCTGTAACTCAGACTTTAATCTCTGATCGCCGCCATTTCCTCCCGTGCCCGCGCCTCGGCAGCGGCCAATTGGTTTTCCAGGTTTTCCAACAAGCCATCCAATGCGTGGGTAGCTTCTTTTACCAAGCTTTTACGAAAACGAATGCCCTGTTTGGTGGAGAACAAATAGTAAGCGGCCCCACCTGCGGCAAGGGTAGCTAAGATTACTTGGACAATGGTACTTTTTCTCATGGTGATGTTTTTTATGGTTGGCTAAGACAAGTTTAGAAAGGTTTGGTAAAAGTGTAGAGGAAGACGGTCAAATGAACCACGATGCATCTTCTTCCACCACGCGGAACCGAGAACGCAACTTGATTACCTTTTTGCGCAACAGCCCATATACTTTGATGCGCGTTGGCAACGACACATTGGCCTTTTCCAAAATCTTTGGTGCAAAATGCATGGCCACCGGAGCCACCGTCTTTATTAAGAAAGCGGCCCGCGGATCGCGCACCAGTACGTTGGTTAACAGACGCAACGGCAGCTGCCAGGCTAAAGTGGTCAGTCCGTCTTGAATGGTAGGCACTGTTTGGTGCTGATTGAGCAGAGAACCGACTACCCGTTTGGCAATCGCAGTCGGGGTAAGCTGATTGCGCAGTTCCTGCACGGTGGTCCGTAGTTCGGTGCGTTCTCCTACCACGCGATTTTTTAAATCCGCTATGCGGCGGCGCAATGTCGTCGCATGGTCCACAGCCGTCGAGGTTATCATGTCGTAGTGTATTGTTTTAAATAAGTGGTGGTTTTGGTCAATTTTAAGGCCCTCTTTCTCTTTTAGGGTTCGACGGGTAAAGATAATCATTTTGTATTATTTCTTCAAAATGGACAGCCTACACAACGAGCAGGCTTCGGCTTTTCCCCGGGCTTGGAATCGGTCGTGCTGCTCTTCCCCATAACACGAAATTCGGTGCGCCGGTTCAGTTGGTGCTGCCCTTCCGTGCAAGGTTGATCGTCGCCACAATCATTCAATGGTTGCGCCTCGCCGTAGCCATGCGCCGTAAGCCGCTCGGGGGCGATGGTATGGTTGACCAGCCAGTCCACCACCGACTTGGCGCGCTGCTGCGACAATTTCAGGTTGTAGTCGGCAGAGCCGCGTACATCGGTATGCGACGCAATTTCCACTTTCAGACCCGGGTTCTCCACCAGCGTCTTCAGTAGTTTTTGCATTTCTGACTCTGAGTTCACCGCTATCGCTACCGCATCGGAGTCGTAATACAGATGCACCAAAAAGCCCGCTGCGCTGCGCTGCCAGTTGCTTTCTCCGGGTTGGCTGGGCGCCCCGTTGTCAAACAAGACGCCTTTGCGCAACGTCAGTCCATTCCCAAAGTCGTGGGTGGCGGCACTGCCATCGGGGTTTTCATACAGCCCATTCTTCGGATTGAAACGCGGGGTTGGGGCAACATCGGGCTTGGGTTTTTTGAGTGCAAACCCATCGGCGTCGCGGTAGGGCTCCAGGCTGAGGTCGGCCCGCAGTCCCTGACCGGGGGATAAGTCAACCGTGCATTGGAGTTCCGATACATCCGCGATGTAACCTTCCGCCGTGGCTTTCACCGTGTAACAGCAGTTTTTTTCCAAGCGGAATTGATAACGGCCCTCCTCGTTCGTGGTCTGCACATCCACAGGCTTGCCGCAGTCGTTGGTGAGTGTGACCAGCACCCCTTCGGCGGGCAAACCATCCATCATATCGAACACCAAGCCTTGCAAGGTATGATTGGTTTTTTTCTCCAGCGAGAGTTCCAGGCGCAATGGTTGGCCCACCCCCAAATTGGTGCTACAGCCTTCGCGGGTAGCGATCTCGTAGTTTTTCTTGGCCGCCGAAAACGTGGCGCATTCATCGGGGCGCATATCGAAGCCAATCTTGCCCTCGGCACTGGTAATCAGGGCCAGTCCGGTGGTTTGGTTGGTTACCACTACGCCCGCCACCGCCGCCTTGGTGTATGGGTCGAACACGTATATTTCCACCGGCACCGCCCGTTTAGTAAAACAGTACACATCGTCGCGGCCCAGCCCGTCTTCGCGATCGGAACTAAAGAAGCCCCACGTACCGTCGGCACCAAAGGTCACGCCAAAATCGTCATGGGTGCCATTGAGCGGCGCACCAGGGTTGACCGGCGTATTCCACTCGCCCTTGCCCTTGGGAGTGGTATAATAAATGTCCAGACCGCCCAGGCCAACGTGGCCATTGGAAGCAAAATGCAAGCGTCCGTCCAAGCCAATAAATGGAAAAATCTCGTTACCCTCGGTGTTCACGTCGGGGCCGAGGTTGATTGGCAAGCCCCAACGGCCAACCTCCAACTCGCTGAAATACAAGTCCATACCACCATACCCCCCCGGTTTGTTGCTCGAAAAATAGAGCCTTTTGCCATCCGCAGTGATGCTGGGGTGGGCCACACTATACTCATCAGAGCAGAACGGCAGGGTTTGCAGTTCCCCCCACTGATCGGGCTGGGTGGCATTGCCGGTGTAAATCTTTAGCTTTACCAAGCCCTCGTCGTCGCGTCCGGTCTTGCCATCCACAAAGTTGTTGCGGGTAAAAAATATAGTTTTGCGGTCGGCAGAAAAAGCGACTGCCGCCTCGTGAAACTTGGAATTGAGATGGGGCGCAAACTTCTCCGGCGGGCCATAGCGAAAAGTACTCGGCCCGTCAGCAGTCGGCTGGAATGGTACCCGGTACAGGGCGGCAAAGGGCGTACCCGTCCACATATTGGTACGCTGTAGCGGGCTTTTGTCGTTGCGGTCGCTGGAAAAAATAATCTCGTTGCCATGCAGCGTCGGGGCATAATCGTCCATGTTCGAGTTGAAGGGCAGGCGGCTGACCACGTAAATACCGGCACCTGCCTTGGTCAATTGCTCGGCCTGTTCACAGCCGGCTGCAAGGTGCTGGCCCCGCGCATCGTCGGGGCGTTCGGTGCGGTAAATATCAAACCACGGCTTGGCCTCGCTACACTTACCATTGGCCTGTAACATCATGCCGTAGTACAACCGATGGATGGACTTGGCGGCGGCGGTTTTCACCACCTCGGCGTACCAACGCTCGGCATTTTCCG
>JAYUXG010000536.1:0-7753 GCA_043753125.1 Saprospirales bacterium
GAAGGCGAGCAATGGGCGGGGTGGGCCGGAAGTGTCTTTGATCTATCGTTTGTATAAAGTGAAGCCTTTGCCGGTGTTTAAGTCTTGTCCGTTTATTTAGGATAGGATGTTTCCATTTTAATGAATAATTATCATTCTTTAAACCAGTGACCCGTGTCGAAAAACTGCACCACAGACACGAAACATACGAACCAATTTTTTATGAAAAATTTCAATTTATTGCTTCTTTTTACCTTGTTGTCCTTCTTTTTTTCTTGTAAAAAAGAGACAACTGAATCTGTCAAGGACATAGTGCCTGATGACGCAATATCGCTCAACGTTATCAATGCACGCAATTTTTATGAAGGATTGGTTGATGTAAGGGAACGAAGCGACACCATGCCAGGCAATTTGCAAATTTTTAGCAACATAGAACCACTTTGGGATTTTGCAGACACGCTTACCTACTTGAATTCAATTCCCGTATTGATCGTACCCTGCGGACAATGCTACGATAAATTCCCATACAATGACAATTATTATGTGTTCTATAAAACCGATAAAGGCATAAAGGGGGATTTTGTGATTCTTCAAACCGACCTCTCTGTAAAATTGGATAAAAATATGATGGCTGCCTATACGGGCAGGATGATACTTTTTGATTTAGAGCAGCAAAAATTCAGGAAGCTGCTGACTTTCAAAAATGGCCAAGTGGAAACCATCTCGGGCGGGCCAAATTTCGATGGTACAGTACAATCTAGAACCGAGGATTGTTTTGTCGTTCTCATTATTTGTACGTCAGAAATGGCTTGTGGTTGCTATACCACTATGTGGACAGCGCCATGCTGGGGGGGGGCTCCAAGCGGCACTACTTTTTATTGGGACGGTAGCTCAGGAGGAAATTCAGGTACTACTACTACTACCACTACCGGTACCACTACTTCCGGGAGTGATGCAGACCCAACCGGTTGGAGTGGTGGTTACGTCACTGTTCCGCCCGGAGGGGGCGGGGGCGTAAACGGCCCCACAATAACGAATTATTTTGATCCCCAATTTTTTGTAGGGGGCAAAAGGAAGTTAATGGTCAGCATATACAACCTCTTAAAAAGAGAATGCATCACCGACCTGACCAACCAAAATGTGCAAAATCGTGCGGAAGATTATGTGCAGTATTGCGCAAACGGGATGGAAATGACGGAGGCCGCTTTTGAGTTGATGGATGACATGGCCAATGACGCTTACTCCGCTTGCCTTCAAACCCTTGTTGATGCCCAGGTTGAATTGGCCCTTTCCGAGCAAAAGGATGCTTTTAAAACAAAATTCGACCATTACCCTGGGGATGCATCCGAGTGCTTTGCAGACCCCTGTACCCCAGCGGAAAACGAATCTTGTGCGCTCGAAAAAATCACCCAAAAATGGCTGAACGAACATCCGGAGCATAATGTAAAAATTCAACAAACGTTAGCGGCCCACCCGAACAACCCCGATGTATTGGCCCATGTGCAAGCCGAAGTAATGCACATGATGGGCGATGACGAATACCGCGAATTCGTGGAAGCCACCTGATCTTGGCCGCCCATCATGTGGGAAATAGCCAAAGAATTGATTGGCAGCAAAGTAGTGGATATTTTGGCAAACTTTGTGGGGCTGGGCCAGGCCCAAAACGTAAAGGATGCCATCAAGGCCCTGAACAATTCGGACTGGATAGATTTTACCGCCAACGTCGGACAAATTGTGGTCCAGAATACGCCCCTTGGCAAATTGCTGAAAGGCCTGGAGGCGGGAAAAAATTTGTACGACTTGTACAAGCGGGTGGAAAGAGTTTGGGATAAAATTGGGGCCTTCGGCGAAGCGGCACTTAACCGGATTTGGAACATCGCCAGAAACATACCGGGCGACCTGAAATTCAACCCAAACTACCTGAAATACGTGGGCGATTTGGACGTGCCGAAGCTGGGCTGGGTGGCTAATGCTCCGCCTATGGATGCTGCTTGGTATGTGAGGTCTGATTTTTACAGGAACAAGGTGTTTCGGGCCAATTTCCCGGATATTCCGCAAGCACAGTTTGATAATATGGAAATACATCATGCAATGCCTCAAGATGTTTTAAGTAGGTACCCAGACCTTGGAGTTTCTGTCAATCAAATGCATTCTTTGGAAAATCTGAGAGGCATTCCAAAGGATGCATATCATCCAGATGATCCAAATCAAAAACTACATCCCTATATAACGGGGCAATGGACTTCTTGGATGAATTCAAACCCAAACGCTACTATGCAACAAGTTTTAGACAAAGCCAAATCATTTGATGATGAGTTTGGCAAATTATTCAACCCACCCATAAGATAGCTGTATATGCATCACTATCATATTCGAGCGTATGCTCGCTCTGGCGAATTTGTTGTGGCAGATGAAGACCATACATACGGGTTTAGCCCGGGTAATAAACTATTGTGCTTGGATGCAGACGACTCCGACTTTGATTTCTTTGAAACTTCAGGGGGAGGATATTTCGTTACAGATGCGTTAAAGGCTACAATGGAGGGCTATCCGTTTCCTGAACTTGAATATACAAAATTAGATGGCCTGTACACCTCGCCAGGCAGCAAGGATGAAAAGGAAAATCTCAATGAGCATAGTTTTTGGAAAGTGGAAATCCCTTTTAGTGGCGAACCGCAAGATTTTTATTTGTGGGATAAGCGATTTTTAGTGGTATCTATTAGTGCATTGAAGTTCTTAATGCGTAACAATGGCTATGCAGACCAAATACGTGGAACCGTTTGTGGACCAGAATTCACAGTTTTAACAAATAGGTTTTATATCACAAATGGAGACTTGGATGGATATTTTAATAACCAATATCAGAAAGATATGGAAAAATTAGAAGAGAGGGAAACAAAAGCCCGGGATGAGTACCGCCGCCGCCAAGGTTTGCCCCCGCTGCTTCGATAGGCTGCTTGGCTGGTAACCAATTCGGCTCATTATTTACTCCACCAATTAGATAACTGATGTTACTCACGGCCATAATAGTTTGATGTAAATGTGTTCACTAACGAAGGCCAAATCTATATTTTGCGGTTACATCGTGCGTAACATCAGTTAGGTAATTATGAAATATTTTATTATTTGGCCTAATGCGTTGATCGGGCATTGTTACGCAGAGGAAGGAGAGTCAGAAACATTACAAAAGGTCGCACTTCGTGCTTGCAGTCAGTCTGACAACAAAATAGTGCTTTTTTTTGACACTGCCG
The DNA here is from genome assembly GCA_043753125.1 of Saprospirales bacterium. GTDB lineage: Bacteria > Bacteroidota > Bacteroidia > Chitinophagales > Saprospiraceae > M3007. The sequence continues at coordinate 3,231 of JAYUXG010000536.1, forward strand.
AGCAACAGAATGCCAAGATATTGGCGTATAGTTTTTTTACGGCCAGTTCAAAAGAGACAAAGTCATTGCTCCAAAATAGCCAATTGACTGGCTGCAAGTTTAGGCAGTTTGATAAAGTGGTCCGCGACTATCTAAATAACGAAAATGGATATTTCCCAAACCACATTTCTGTTGAAGACAACTGGTGGCTACTTTGCTGCGAAGAATACCAAAATGGAGAATATTTTGACATGATGAAATGGAAAGGAACGCTTATCGTTTCAGAAGAAGCCCTTCAATTTCTTCAAAAACATGAAATATTTGAAGATAGCGTTGAAGGTACAATTTATGGCCCCGAAAATGAAGTATTGGCTAATAGATTTCTTGTCGAGGGTGAAGTTGAAGATTTTATCCTCAACGTTATGCCAAAACACAGGGCGCATATTGAACTAATGCGTAGAAGATTCATGGATGAGTATCGCCGTCGTCAAGGTTTGCCCCTACTGCCCTGACAAATTGAGGAGAGATGCCAAATTGCCAATAAGATAATTGCATATACACTATTACCATATTTGCGCTTATGCTCGCTCTGGCGGGTTTATCATCACCAAAAGTTCTTTTGGTTCATCATCCCGGAACCCTTTTTTTTCTGAATATCATGAGCAAAACTTTTTATTCATATTTCTTATCCGGTCTTTTCCTGCTCACCTGCCAGGCAGCAGTAGCCCAGGTCGGTGTGTCCGACCGCATCAACAAGGAAACCGACCGGGCACCCTCCAAGGCCGCCATGCTCGAAGCCGCCGAAAAAGCCTATGCGGCTGGCGACTTCAACACTGCCATGCAGTACAGTTATCGCATTGTACAGGCGGACAGCCTGAACATGGCCGCACTGGATGGGTTTGGCAAGGCAGCGGTGGCTTTGTCCGCTTTCGAGCGGGCCGACACGGCTTACCAGCGCATGGTGGAAAACAAAATGGTCGGCTTGGACGGCCTGGCTCTGTTGCATTGGGCCGACGTGAAGTTCCGCCTGGAGCGTTTCTCGGAAGCCAACGTCCTGTATGCCCGCTTTTTGAACGGCGAAATGCCCGCCAATACGCCGCAGTCCATTATCGAGCAGGCCAGAGAAAGCCAAAAGAACGCTGAATGGGCCGCCGACATCCTGCTCAACGATCATTCCGAAATCCCCTTCACGCTTTTACCCGACGTGAACACGGTGGAGTATTCGGAGTTCTCGCCAGTGATGTTCCACGACACCCTGTATTATTCGTCGTACAGTTTTCCATTTGAAAAAGACAAACGTTTCCCCAAACGCCACTTGATAAAAGTGATGACCGGGACGCTGCAAGCCGATACTTTAGCCACGCAAGCTGCCAACTTTAACGAAGAAAACCTGCACACCGCGCACGTGGCTTTCAACCGGGCCGAGGATGTGATGTACTATACGGTCTGCGAATTCGTCGAAACGGCCATCATCCGCTGCGACCTGTACCAGCGTCGCCGGATGCCGAACGGTACTTGGGGTGCCGCTATGAAACTGCCGGAGACCGTGAACGCGGCGGAATACACCACTACCGAACCAAGCGTCGGCCACGCCCCGAACAGCGACCAGGAAGTGTTGTATTTTGTCAGCGACCGCCCCGGCGGCAAGGGTAAGCGCGACCTCTGGGCCAGCCAAATCACCCCCGAAGGTTTTGCCACGCCGGTTAACCTGACTGCGCTCAATACCAAAGAGGACGACGTTACGCCGTTTTACCATTCCAAATCGGCCACCCTGTATTTCAGCACGATGGGCCGCCGCACCCTCGGCGGATTCGATATTTACCGCACCAAAGGGGTTGGTAACCAATGGACGGAACCGCAGCACATTGGTCTGCCTTTCAATTCCTCGGCCAACGATGTTTATTACACCTTGGGCGATGGCGAGCGGTCTGCGTTCATGGCCTCGAACCGGCGCGGCAGCTTTAACGAATCGGAGGAGGCCTGCTGCTACGACCTGTATAAGGCTGATCTGATCAAGCCGGAAATGCTGGCCGTTACTTTTCACAAGGTGACTAAAGATTCGCTGTACGGCACTGAAATCCGCCTGCTTGAAATGACCGCCAGTGGCCCCGGCCAAGAGGTCAAAGTCAACGTGCCAGGTGCCTTTACGCCCTTTGCCCTGTCGCCTGGCAAAGACTATATGCTCATTGCTACCAAAGATGGCTACGAACCGGATACCGTCCGCTTTTCCACGCCCAAGAGCATCTGGCGCGACGTAATGGTGCAAAAGCTCTACCTCGCGCCCGCCAAGGTCAATCTGGTGGTCACGGTATTTGATAAGGACACCAATTTGCCCATGCTTGGGGCCACGGTGCGCTTCACCGATCTTGGCTCGCCCGGCACGGCCACAGGGAGCGTTGTCCCCCGCACGGACGTGCACCCAAACGACAACCGCTACGATTACGACCTACAGTTTAACCACGACTATAAAGTGGTCGCTTCCAAAGCGGGTTATACCATTGATTCTACTACTGTGACTACTGTGGGCCTCGCTGCCACCCAGACGTTGACCCGACAACTTTACCTGCGGCGCGGCATTGATTTCAAGGCTTTGTCCTATGACTTCGTGAGCAAGGAGCCACTGAATGCCGTTACCTTCCGGCTCGTGGAAATCACCTCGGGCAGAGAGAAAATCGTGGGTGAGCTGACCAGCAGTACCAGCAGCAACCAATATCAGACGATCATCGATTTCAAGAAACGCTACCTGATTACTGCTTCCAAAGAGGGTTATTCTCGTGACTCGCTGGAATTCAACACGGAAGAGAAAAACATCGAGGAGGTTGAATTTCAAACGATTGTGAAAAAATTGTACCTGCGCCCGCTGATCCTGGACCGTTACTTGCCCATTAAACTGTACTTCGACAACGACGAACCGGACAAGCGCACCCTGGCCACAGCCACCAAGCAGGAGTACCGGGCTACTTATGTGACCTACATCCGGCGGAAACAGGATTTTATCCAGACCTACACCGAAGGGATGGCTGGCAATGAACTGCAACAAGAAACCGATTCAATGGATGTGTTTTTCGAGCGCGACATCCGGGGCGGCTGGAACAAACTGATGAGCTTCTCCGAAATCCTGTATGAACTATTGGAGCGGGGCGACAAAATCGAGATCACCCTAAAGGGCTACGCCTCGCCGCGCGCAGGCAGTGCCTACAACCTGAACCTGACCGCTCGACGGGTGTCCAGCGTACTCAACCACTTTTTGATCTTTGACGGTGGCATCTATAACAAGTACGTCAAATCCGGGCAACTGATTATCAAGCAAGAGCCTAATGGCGAAGCAAAATCCCCGCCGGGCGTGGTGGACAATATCGACGATATACGACGGTCCTGGTACAGCGTACCAGCCTCTCGCGAACGCCGGCTGGAGATTATCGGGGTACAGATCAATGTGCAACGGGAATTGGGGGACGGAAGCAAAAATTAAGGAGGTGTTGAAGAAAGAGTTGATAAAGGTTTATTTATGCCACGCTTGGTGTTTTTACCATAGCCGTCAGAGTAAACCCCTCCCCCGAAAGGGAGGGGGACTAAATTTAGTTTCAAGCCATTGATTATCAGCATTTTAATAAAACATAATTTTAATCCATAAGAAAAAATTCCGAAATAGGGGTATAGGAAACAGGCCCATTTCCCGGAAGAACGTGTACCTTAATTTTAAACCTATACCTAAGGTACTGACAACGATCAGAAAACACCACGATTTGGCCCCCCTCCCTTTCGGGGGAGGGGTTAGGGGTGGGGTTACCCGGATAGCGATGGTTAAAAACCCCAAGCGCGGCATCAACAGTACAATACAATACAATAAATATTGGTTCATCCACTCCCTAATTCCCTTCACCCACCAAAGCACAAAAAGCGCAGGAGGGTTCTAAACTTTTTTTTCTATCCCCTAAGCCCATCACCACCTTCTCAATTCGGAGACCCATGAACAATATCTACTGCAAAACGCTCAACTGCATGAAATACAGCCTGTTTTCGGCAATTTGGATGCTCCAATTGGTTGCTGTCCAATCCTTGGCTGGTCAGAATATCCAGCTATCCTTCTCTACTGCTCCACCCGCCTGCAACGGTTACACCGATGGCACTGCCACGGTCACTGCCACTGGCGGCCAAGCCCCTTATGCCTATCTCTGGAGCAATGGCCAGGCTGGACAGACCAACTTTGGTTTGGGGGCGGGGCTCAGCTCCGTCACCGTCACCGACCAGAACGGCTTGACCGCCGTAGGCAGTGTTACAGTTAACCAGCCCACGCAAATTGTGGCGGCCATCAACCCCAGCGGTATCCACTGCTTGAATGGCGGTGGCCTGCTCAACGGCTCGGCTACCGGTGGTACGCCGCCCTATACCTACGCATGGGGCAATGGGGCCACTTCGGCTTCCCTGCCCAACACGGGTGCGGGCGTTTACTCAATTACCGTCACCGATGCCAACGGCTGCTCAGACTTGGCAAGCTATATTCTCCAGCCACCTCTGTCCGTGACGGTCGAGGTGCAGGACAT
>JAYUXG010000537.1:0-17975 GCA_043753125.1 Saprospirales bacterium
GCCTCCGCAACGGGCATATGGAAACCAATGGCAGTATGGCCTGTAAACGGATTGGGTTCGTTTTGATACACCTCAAACCCGACCCCGATAACACTGGCACCATCGTTTTCGTGGAATTGCAACGCCACATCCAGCAGCTCACCACTGTGCAGCGCGTAAGCCTCGGTACAGGTGGGGTAGCCTGACAAGCGCAGCATCTGGTGCATCTCGCCCGACTGCCGCGCCCGGAAGCGCACCGAGAATTCCACTTGTCCATCACCCTCCCAGGCGGTCGTGAAGATTTGTGCTGCGGGAAAAATCGCGAAATTATCGACCTGCATCGCTGCACCGGGCTGAATTTCTAACACTTCCAGTCCCGGATGCTGGAGGGTGAACTGATAACCCTGCACCATTTCGGTGGCCCGAAAAGTAAGGATGAATATTTCACCGCTTCGTATATGCCCTTTTCCTTGCGCGGTGGAAGTGAGGTCAAAAAGCAGGGTGCCGTTGGAACGCTCTTCGGCAGCCGACTGTACACTGGGCAAAGCATTGGCGTTTACGTCGCCGATCTTTACCGCCACAAAATCGAACGGGCTAACCGGGGGCTGAAAGTTGCCGATCACCTTATTTTCCGGCAAATACGCCTCAAAGGGGTTGGCCGGATCGGGGAAAATGTAGTCTTTGGCTATGAACCGCCACGAGGTGTTGTTAGGCAATTCCTGATAAATACCGAGGATGAGCTTGCGCAGCTCCACGATGTCAAAGGCGGTGATTGAGCCGGACTTATTCGCGTCGGCGGCAATCATGCGGTAGGGCGTTGGGAGCGGCTCCAGGCCCAGAATATGCTTTGAAATTAGCACCAAATCGTAGGTAGTCACCCCATTCAGGGGGTTATCGTCCTTGGTTGGGGTCACCGTAAGATTGGAACCGGTCGGTACATTGACGTTAAAAGTAAAGTCTCCGTCACTGTCGGTCAGTTCCAGGTAGTCAAATGGCTCGCCGACTGGTTTAGTACCCATCAAGTTCACCGCAGCTTCTTCCAGTCCATCGCCCAGTTCGGTAGCCAATTGCCCAGCCACAGCGGCAGGTCCGGCTGGGCAGGTCTGGCTATTGTCCTGTATTTCTACAAAACTGTTACAGTAGTCGGCGTTGCCAGCCAGGTCCATGGCCCAAAGTTCTACTGGTTGTATACCCAAGTCGTCACAGGTGAAGACGAGGTTGGCCTGCGGCTGCCCAAGAGCGTCCACCGGAAAGCCGGTACCTTGCCCGGCCCGACGAATCCCATATTGCAACAGATCTGCCGGGGTGCAATTATCCTCGGCATATTGCAGGAAATCGAACGCCCAAAGCGGCACCATTTGAGTAGGCATAATATTGACGCTCAACCCGCTGATACAGACCACAGTCGGTGGCTTGCAGTCTTTGATCCTGAATTGGTATTCGCAACTGACCACGTTGCCACAGCCATCTTCCACGAACCATTTGATCTTGTGCAGGCCATAGGGCAGCTCCGGTACGGTGTAAGCAGTAGGCGTGCCGGGACTGTCGAAGCGCAGGAAAAAAATCTTTTTGGTGCCCGCCAAGTTCAGAGCGTCCTGTACGGTGAACCGGTATTTCGCATTGGCTGCTACGTTTCGCTGGTCAAAAGTGCGCACCTCGCCCCCTTGAAAGTTGGGGTTGAGCGCATTGCCAACATTGACCGTACCCGGCGCAGGCGGCTGTTCACTGTTCACCACGGTCTCCATCGTACCATCATTGTCGAGATCGAGGAACAGCAGGTAGTGCGCCGTCACGTTCAGCGCGGAACATGAGTCAAAGGCAGTGATGTGCAGGTCGGCTGGCCCTTCGCACCGGTCATGCGCGCCAGTCGCCGTTTCATACCAAAGCGGATCGTTCCACAGGTCAGGCGCATTGGCAGTAAAGTCGCACAACTCCACTGGGGCAGCGGGGCAGCTATCGATCACTGGCGGTTGGCTATCCAATATTTTTATGATCTGCTTATAAATATAACAGTTGGCGTTGGGCGACCAAAAAGTGCTAAAGGCCGTTGGCGCAGCAGCATTGGGCACTAAGTGTACGATGGTTGGGGCAAATGGACCGATAGTGCCGGACCGCGAAACGACCGGACCACGCAGGTTGTTCGGGCTGTTCGGCGTGGTACTCGGTTCGGGATTGGGGATGTCGATGCACGGTGCGTTAGGATTGTAGGTACACCAGTTAATGATCGTCCAAGTGCGCTCTATTTTGTAGCAGGCATCGGGTACGGCGGTAAAAAGCTGATCCGTATGCGAGACGGCGAGGAGTTCGCAGTCTTGGCCAAAAAAAGTGGGTGCGCCATAGTCGCCAGTACCGTCGCAACCAAACACTACCACGTCATCTGGCAATTTCAGAAAATAGTCTTGTGCATAGTTCAGCACAATGCGCTGGCTGCACGCGCTGGCCTGCCCTACGCAATCAACCGCTTGAAAGGTGCGGACTATAGTCCCCCGATTGCAAACGGTATCAAATTGGCTGTAATTCACCGATTGAAACACCATGTCCAAACAGCAATTGTCGGTCGCCGTGACGGCACCGTACGCGGTCAGAGTCGGATCAAAGTTCGCACAATTGACTGAAAGGTCAGTTGGCGGTATACAGATCGGTTTCAGTTTGTCCTGCACCAGTACTTGCACCATGCAACTATTACTGTGTGTCTCCTGGAAAGTAAGCGACACATTGCCCGCAGGCACCGGCACGTCATAGACCCGCAGCACGACCGTCACTACATCGCCGACGTCGCTGCAACAGAATTTAACCTGGTCGTGAAATGTTCCCGACGATTGGCACCCATTGTTGAGCATACGCCGCACTTTGAAGCCGACAGTGCCGCAGTTGTCAGAAGAGCCATCATCCAGGTTGGAGGCATCAATGGAGATTGTTCCGTCCACCCCTAAGGAGACCACGGTCGGTTGGTCGCAAACAACCGTGGGCGGCGTTTGATCAACAATAGCCACCCGAAAGGAGCAGCTGCTGGTATTGCCACAGTCGTCTTTGGCACTATAGGTTACAGTATGTGTACCAATCGGCAAACAGGGCGTAATACCTACCGCGCCCAAGGTGTCGGTTGCCCACGGATTGTTTCCCGGAAAATCGGTCAAAGTGCCATTTACCGGATGAGTAGTGAGGAGCTGGTTAGTGGATGGATCATACACGTCCACCACTGCTTTTATCTCGCGCGAGCGCGAACAATCATCAGTCAGCACCACGTCGGGCAAATCCACCACGGCGCAACAGGCACTGGGATCGGTGCTGACGGCAAAATGGGCCGGGCAGGCGAACTGGGGACCGGTTTTGTCGGCTACCGTGATGAATTGTATATAAAGTATGGGGTTCGTTGGGCTGGTTGGGAGGCACCACTCGTAGATCGTCCAAGTGCGTTTTATCTTGAAAGTGCCATCGCACATTTGAATGACCTTGTCCGCATAAATGGCATTTAGTTCACAAAAGGAAGTATTGGGGTACAGCGAAAATGCTTGTCCGTATTCCACGCGAAAGGGGGCACCAGTCACGGCTGGGCTGATGTCGGGATTGATACAAGGCACCGTCATCTCCGCCGGAGGCATGGTAAGTTGGTTGATATGGGTCCGCCGGAAGTAGATGTACTGCAAACAAGTCGACGTGTTACCGTGGCCGTCGGTGGCCGTCCATCGGCGGGTCGCGTAAGCACTTAATTCCTGTATGCCGTTTACGGTGCCGGTGCAGCCGAGATCGGTCCAGGCATCCAAGTAGGTCAGGGCGTAAGTGCCGCAGTTCTCCTGCACCGTGGGGTAAGCCGTCGGAATCTGAAGTATTGTGGACAGGTAGGTCGGAGTGTAGGTCGTGATAGCGCACGACAACTCCAGATCGGTGCAGGTGATTTGAGGACCCAGCTTGTCTTCCAGCCGCACCATACCCAGGCAAAAGACGTTGCTGCACACATCGGTTATCTTCGCCGTCAAGGTCTGCCCAATTTGGGTACAGCCGATGGGGTTGGCTACTGCTTGCCCCGCAGCAGTGGTCAGCTGGACGGTGAACACTGCGTCGTCCGAGGTGCCATTTTGCAGCATCAAATCCGGGGTCACCATCACTACCCCGCTTTGGTCCAGCGATATGGTAATGAGATTGTTGCAGACCAGCGGAGTGGAGATATGAATGTTGACGAACACTGTAGCGGTGTTGGTACAGCCACTGGCGGTCGTCACGGTTACAGTGTAGAGCGTATTTTGGACTGGGCTGGCGACGGGATTGCAAGTAGTGGCATTGCTGAGGCCTACGGTGGGCTGCCAGGCACAAGAGACCCCTCCACTGGCCTGTAGTGGGGTACTCCCACCGGTGCAGATGGCAATGTCCGGCCCGGCACTCACTACTGGCGTAGGCTGGATGAGAAAAGAAAAAATTTCCGGCGGGCCGGTGCAGGTGAGGCCATTGACGGTATATTCCGGCAACACGGTGACTATGGCCGTATCCGGCACGATTTTGGCATTTTGAGCCACGAAAGCAACGATATTGCCAGTGCCGGAAGCAGCCAAGCCAATGCCAGGGTTCGTATTAGTCCAGCTGAATTGGGTGCCGGGCAGAGAGCCAGTAAAAACAATTGGGAGCGTGGTGGCACCATTACAGCGTACCTGGTCGACCATTGCACTTATGCTGGGACTGATGATCGTCACTACTACCACATCGGTAGCCAAACTGCCCGCCGCGTCGGTGATGGTGACGGAATAATTACCCGCCGTTGCGGCTGTGGGGGAGAGCAAGATTGGATTTTGATCGGTGGAAACAAAGCCATCCGGCCCACTCCAACTCCAGCTCAAGGCAGAGCCGCCGGTTTCGGTCAGCAACAGGCTATCCGCACCGGCGCACAAGGGTGCATTACTGCCAGCGACGGCTACAGGTACCCCCTGTCCGTATGCGCTCGATAGGCCCAGTAAAAAAACCGCCGTCGCAAAATAGTACCGGATGTAGGAAAAGGCCGTAAAAATCCGCATGTTTAAACGAGTTAAACACCGCGTAGCGCAGCTGGTGCGCCATCGTCGGTTCATGGTGAACAAACCAAAGTGAATCCGGGATGTTTTTGTTCCTTTTGGCGTATAAATGCGGAACCTTTCTGCTAGGGAGAAGAGCGCACCAAGGGCAACTAAACGGAGCCCAGCAGTGTTTGCTAAGAAAGGGCCAGCTGTCCAAGACGGCCAACGAGTCACAAGATTAGGGAGGGAAAATGGATTACGGATTAAACCATGCAAACATAAGCCGTCAAGGGCTGGTAGCAGTAGGTTTTGGTCAAAATTCACCAAACCTTGACGTTTGCGGGCCATTTATGTCAAAAATATGTCTAATGCAATGGCTATTGATAAAAAATAGCAATTTTGTGGCAGAATTTTTTCCTGCCATCGAAACTTTCCAACTTTCTTTCGTTTTGATAGGAGTAAAAAACCACCACCCATCATGCGCCAATTAAAGATTGCCCATAAGATAACCAACCGCGAGAGTGCTGCGCTGGATAAGTACCTCAACGAAATAGGGAAGATCTCCATGCTTACGCCAGAGGAAGAGGTAAAGTTGGCCCAACGTATCCGCGAAGGAGACCAGGAAGCACTGGACGAAATGACCCGCGCCAACCTGCGCTTTGTCGTTTCGGTGGCCAAGCAATATCAAAACCAAGGACTCAGCCTGTCCGATCTGATCAATGAAGGTAATGTCGGCCTCATCAAAGCGGCCAAGCGTTTCGACGAGACCAAGGGCTTCAAGTTTATCTCCTATGCCGTTTGGTGGATTCGCCAGAGCATCCTGCAGGCCATTGTCGAAAATAGCCGCATTGTGCGGATGCCCCTGAACAAAGTAGGCTCGTACAGCAAGGTGAATGAAGCATATATCGCGTTTGTGCAAGCCTTTGAGCGCGATCCTTCCGATGAGGAACTGGCCGAAATACTCGGCGTCACCATCAAGGAAGTACAGACCATGACCCGTGGTACGGTGCGGCACGTTTCGCTGGATGCGCCGCTCTCGAGCAACGACGACGGCGAGGCCACCATGCTCGACGTAATGATGCCCGATGATGCCACCGAGCCGGACATGGAACTCATGGCCGAATCACTCCGCGATGAAGTAGCCCATGGCATGAACATCCTGGCCCCACGTGAAGTGGAGGTCATCTCCTGCTATTATGGCCTGAATGGCTACAAGCCGCTCAACCTCGAGGAGATCGCCGAACGCTATGGCCTTACCCGCGAACGGGTGCGCCAGATCAAGGAACGCGCTATCCGACGGTTACGCAAGGCCTACAATACCGAAGCACTCAAAGCATATTTAGGCTAATCGGCTCCAGTATGAAATGCCCCGGCGAGGTTGCCCCGCATCCAGCAATGGTTGCACCCAGGCCGCCTCACCGGGGCATTTTTGGTTAAGCAGGGAGCATCTCCGGGTTTTCTGAGGAATCAGACAGATTGATTTTCATGAACTGCTTCAATGCGTCGCAGTCCTTTCTATCTTGCACCCTCTAATAAAGAACATCGCCTTTTTACTTAATCCTATTTCTACGCAATTCCGTGGCGGAAAGCAATTTCGTCCATCCACTTATGGCCAAAAGACCACTCGTCTCCAACCCTGATCTGCCGACTATTCATCCGGACTGGTCCGGCAACCCACTCGATGACAATGGTCGCTACCGCAATCTGCACCAGCCCAGCGAACGCTCTTACCAAGAGTTGCTTCGCTGGCAAATGGGCCGCAACCCGCAGGCGGTCGAGAAGAAAGCCGATGAGTGGTCCATGCCCATTCGCCGTGAATATTCCTTTCTGAACCATACCCACGACGGCATCGTTTGGCTGGGCCACGCCACTTTCCTGATCCGTATTGGTGGTCGGCTAGTGCTCACTGATCCCATATTTGGCAATTGTGGCCCGATGAGCCGCCGCTGCGACCTGCCTCTGGCCTCCGACAAGCTGCGCGGCCTCGACTACGTTCTGCTGTCCCACAACCACCGCGACCATGCCGACAAGGCCAGCCTGCTGACCGTATTGCGCAACAACTCGAACGTAACCGTACTGACTGGCCTGCAAACCGGTGTCCTGGTGCGTAGTTGGTCGCCGCGTGCGCGCATCCAGGAAGCCGGTTGGTGGCAACAATACCGCACCGTACCAGGCTTGGAAATATTTTATCTGCCCGCTATGCACTGGACACGCCGGGGCCTGCGCGATATGAATAGTATGCTCTGGGGCAGCTACATTTTGCGATCCAATGGAAAAACCATTTTCTTTGGGGCCGACAGTGGCTACGACGTTCATTTTCAAGAGATTGGCCAGTTGTTTCCGGGTATCGATATGTGTCTGCTCGGCATCGGTGCCTATTCCCCACAGTGGTTTATGCACACTGCGCATACCAATCCGCCGGAAGCAGTGCAAGCCTTTCACGATCTCGGTGGCAAAACGCTGGTGCCGATGCATTACGGCACTTTTGACGTGTCGGATGAACCTTTTGGGGAACCCTTCCGCTGGATCACTAGCTTGGAAGGGGAAGTGCAGGGCAACCTGAAATGCCTCGCTGTGGGCGAGTTTCTGCCGTTGTAGTAGGAGCCTCTTCATTGCCACCCGCTAGACATTCCAAGTCTTTAAGACTTGGAATGTCTGATGCCTAAGCAGCTACCCCGCTACCAATTCCAGTATCCGTCGCATTTCCAGCCGCCACGGCTTGGCACTTCCCACGAAATTATTGTTCATAAAACTGAATATCAACGTCTTACCGCGCCGCGTGCGTAGGTAACCGCTGATGCACACCACGCCGCCCATGGAGCCGGTCTTGGCAAATAGCCAGGGTACAGCGGGAATTGGTTCCCACCAACTAAGGGTCGTCTCGGGTGCCCCAGTAGTAGGGAAAAGGCTTAGTAGACGGTCATGTGGTTGCTCCTGCCAAAGCTTCCAAAGCACGTTGGTGAGGTAGCGCGGACTGACCAAGTTGTAGCGGGAGAGGCCGGAGCCATCCACCCAGCGTGGAGACTGGTTAACTAGTTGATTAGTTGATTGTTTTACCCGCCTATGCCCTTGACCGCCATAGCTTTTCCCAGGCGAAGGAGGTAGGGAGGAGGATGATTGCCTGGTTATTGGTGGGGAAAACAGGCTGTCTTTGGCCCATTGGATGATCTTATCCTGGCGGAGAGTATCATATTTCACCCCGGCGCAGGCCAGTAGTAGTTGCTCGGCGATAAAGTTGTCGCTCTGGTACATCATACGACGGAGTACAGTGTCGAGGGGAGTGGCGTAGTAAGTGCGCCAACTGTCGCCCACGTCGCCCTCCTTTACTTCTAATGGCCTGTTTATAATTTTGGCTAATGTATCCAACAGCAGCCGGTGCGCCTTATCATTGGCCTGCCAGACGGGTATAGTCTTAGAAAATCCAGGCGCAAAAATATCTTCGCTATAATTAGGTAAAGAGATGGTGTCGCCCTGCTCCTGCCGGAAAATATTTTTCTCATCCAGCAGATTATCACGTGTTTCCAGAAAACGTTGGTACCAAGTGGGCGTAATTTGCCAGCCATAGCCAATTTTAGTCAGCTGCGTCACATTGCCGTACAGGGGCAATTCCGAGAGCTCTGGCGAATACCCTTCCGAATAATCATCCCAAGCCCATCCGGCACCCAACCGATTGATTTTCTGCGGGCTACGCACTATACCGATCAGGCCGTTTTTTTTCAGGTCTTCCAACGTGGTTGTTTGCCAAGCCTGAAATTTCGGGTGAAAGAAAGTAGGATCGCCGGCCCCGGCAACGATCCAGCCCAGGTAAAAGAAGTTGTCATGGGTACTACCCTCTGGCACCGGGTAATACCGCAGCCGTGGCACCGAATCCTTCAGCACTTCCAGGCAGGTTGCCAGCGTCAGGATTTTCGTACAAGAAGCCGGGGTGAAATGTTGGCCGCCGTTTACGTCGCAAAGCAGGCGACCCGTTTCGGGGTCGAGTAGGGTGAATCCGGTGAAGCTTTGGGCGAAGACCGGGGAGTGCTCGATCTCCCGACACAGCGTGTGGGCATAGAAATGCTCCGTTCGCCGGGTGCTGGAGCAGGCAGAAACCAGACAAATACCCAGTAAGCATATTGGAAAACAGGGAAAAAAAGTACGCATAGGCCTTTTGGCGGGAAAGGTACGGAAGGGGCGTTTGCCCATGCGTCATTCAGAAAACATAGGGCCTCTGGCACAGCATTTTACTCCCCTGACCGCTACCTTGCTGCCGAAAAAAATCCATGAAGAATAGCATCACCGATCAACCTGCCGATGTCGTCCTTATTGGTGCGGGTATTATGAGTGCCACGCTGGGGGTCCTGCTCCAACGGCTACAACCCGACTGGCATTTTCAGATTTTCGAGCGACTCGACCAGATCGCCGTTGAGAGCTCGGATGCCTGGAACAATGCCGGTACCGGCCACGCTGCCTACTGCGAACTCAACTACACCTCTGAAGAAGCGGATGGCAGCATCAATATTTCCAAAGCATTGAAAATCAACGAGCAATTCGAGTTGTCCAAGCAGTTCTGGGCTTTTTTGATGGAGACAGAGGTACTATCCAAGCCAACAGATTTTATCAATCCGATCCCCCACCTCAGTTTCGTACAGGGTGTGGAAAACGCCGCATTTCTAAAAAAACGCCACGCCGCGCTCATCCAAAACCACTTGTTTCGGGCCATGCAGTTCAGCGACAACCCGGCGCAACTGCGCACTTGGATGCCCCTCATGATGGCCCACCGCGATCCCCGCGAACCCGTGGCCGCCACGTACATGGAGCAGGGTACCGACGTGAATTTCGGCAACCTGACCCGCCAACTTTTCCGCTACTTGGACGCGCAGCCCCATACCGATGTTTATTTGCAACACGAAGTGCAGGATGTGTACCGCGATCCCATTACCGGCCACTGGCGGCTTACTGTGCGCGACGACGCGGCGGATGAAAAACGTACCGTGCTGGCCAAATTCGTCTTTATTGGCGCGGGCGGCGGCGCACTGGAACTGCTGAACGACTCCAACATCCCTGAAGCCGATGGCTATGGCGGCTTTCCGGTCAGCGGGCAGTGGCTGCGTTGCACCAACCCGGAGGTCATCGCACAGCACCACGCCAAAGTGTATGGCAAGGCGGCTGTAGGTACGCCGCCCATGTCCATGCCGCACTTGGACACGCGGGTGATCAATGGAAAGCGGGAACTGTTATTTGGGCCATTTGCGGGCTTTTCCACCAAATTTTTGAAGAGAGGGTCTTATTTCGATCTTGTTCGCTCCATTGATAACGACAACATCGTCCCCATGCTGCAGGCGGGCTGGGACAACGTGCCGCTGACGCGCTACCTCATCGGGCAGGTGCTGCAATCGCCCGAAGACCGAATGGACGCGCTGCGTGTGTTCTACCCTTTGGCACGGCCCGAAGAATGGGTACTGGAAATGGCGGGTCAGCGCGTACAGATTATCAAGGACGACGCGGCGCGCGGCGGGGTACTGGAATTTGGTACCGAGATCGTTCACGCTGCCGACGGTTCGCTGGTGGGCCTGCTGGGAGCCTCTCCGGGGGCTTCCACCGCCGTGGCTATTATGCTCAATCTACTGGCGCGGTGTTTTCCGGCGGCTATCAGTGGCTGGCAACCAGCATTGCAGGAGATGATTCCTTCCTTTAGGTACCGGCTATCGGAAGAGGAGGAGCGGACGGAGCAGGAGCGGACGGGAAGGGTGTTAGGGTTGAAACTCAATGAGTTTACGATTAAGTAGGTACTTTATCATTGGGCATTTCTAATATACTTAGGCGATTCACATTCTTGCCAATATTCTACGATCTTTACGATAGTACTTTTTATCTTCTCATAACTGTTGGGTTTGACAAAGAATCCTTGAATAGACCTTGAATATGCGTCAATTACGTGTTTTTGTTCGGCACTTGTAGAAAAGAAAAGATAAGGGATAGATTTTAATCTCAAATCTTCATTATTGTGAATTTTTTCTCGTAGTTCCATGCCATTTAATTTAGGCATATTTATGTCAGAGAGAACAAGGAAAGGTTCAATTTCTGTGTTGGTTAAATACTCCAGGGCTTGTATACTGTCTCCAAAGAAAACAATCTCATTGTCATAATTAAGTTCTTTAAAAATGTCAATCAGAATATCCTGGTCGTCCATGTCGTCTTCAATAATTACAATTGGTCCAATTTTGTTCATCTGAGTAGATTTTAATATTAGACTTGTTTTGGCATTGACAATCAACTACTTGCATTATTCGGGCCTCCTGTTATTCAGCACCGTAAGGCGTGGAATCCGAGGCCGAAGGCCGAAATTGGTGAATATATAGACTTGAGCTACGTCGTCGGGTTCCACGGGCAGCCACCATCACCCTTGCTTTTGCGCAAACAACGATTCCACAAAAGCCCGTTTGTTAAAGATCTGCAACTTATCAATGCTCTCTCCAACCCCAATATACTTAATCGGAATCTTGAACTGGTCGCTGATGCTGATGGCCACGCCGCCTTTGGCCGTACCGTCCAATTTGGTCAGCGCGAGGCAGGTGATTGGGGCTACTTCGGTGAATTGCCTGGCCTGTTCCTGGGCGTTTTGGCCAGTGCTGGCATCCAGTACCAACAGCACATCGTGGGGGGCACCGGGCAGTTTCTTTTCAATACTGCGGTGAATCTTGCCCAGCTCCTGCATGAGGTGGGACTTATTGTGCAGGCGGCCAGCGGTGTCGATGATGGCGATGTCGCAGCCATGCTCCACAGCGTAGGCAGTGGTTTCGTAGGCTACGGCAGCGGGGTCGGCGTTCATGCCTTTGGAATAAAATTCGCAACCCACCCGTTTGGCCCAGATGCTCAACTGCTCTACGGCGGCGGCGCGAAAGGTATCGGCGGCGCCCAGCACGACTTTGTAGCCTTTTTGCTGGAATTGGTAGGCCAATTTGCCAATCGTGGTGGTCTTACCGACGCCGTTCACCCCGATCACCAGCAACACGTAAGGCTTTTTACCTGCTGGCAGGTCGTAGTCATCCGCGTCGGCAGTGTTGTTTTCTGACAGCAGTTGCACGATCTCGTCGCGGAGTATCTCGTTGAGTTCCGAAGTGTTCACATATTTGTCGCGGGCCACGCGGGCCTCTATCCGCTGAATAATCTTGATCGTGGTATCCAAGCCTACATCGCTGGTAATCAAGATGTTTTCCACTTCGTCCAGCACCTCGATGTCCACCGTGTTTTTGCCGGCTACAGCCCGGTTGAGCTTGTCGAAAATGCCTTCCTTGGTTTTTTCCAACCCCTTGTCGAGGTCTTCTTTCTTTTCGCGACTGAAGAATTTATTGAAAAAGCTCATTTTTTTGTTGAGAGGGTTTAGTCTACTGCGCAGGTTGAGACGGCTTCGCCTTGTTGAGAAAATATGGTTGAATCTGCTGCACAGGTGGAGAAAAAGGCGTGGAGGCGGCTTCGCTCTGTTGAGATAAAGGATTAAGAATGTTAAGAATGTAAATGTTGAGAGTGTGCAAGAAAGCATTTAACAAACTCAACCTACCTGCTTTTCTCAACAATCTCAACCTGCGAAGCAGTCTCAACAACCTCAACATTCTCAACAACTTTTAAAAATTTCCTTGCCCCCGCCGCACTGCGTCAATCAGGGTTGATTTCTTCCGTCGGGCCACTTCCACCGTCTCCCCGCTTTCCAGCACTAAGTAGCCGCCTTCGCCCTTCACGTAAGTCTTCATGTAGTTCATGTTCACAATATGGCTCTTGTGAACCCGTACGAAGCCCAGGTTGACCATGGTCTCCTCGAAAGCCTTAATAGTACGGCTGGCGGTGATGCGCTCGCCGCCAGTCAAAAGAAAATGGGTGTAGTTGTCTTCGGCCTCCAAGCGGATGATGTCGCGCAAGCGAACAAAGTGGATACCGTCCAGGGCCGAAATACCGATTTTTTCAAAGGCATTGGGAGCCGCTGGATTATAGTTCTGTTGCAGGATTTCCAGCCGTTGCTTGGTCTCCGTATTGCGGTGCCGGATGCGGCTCACCGCCTTCATCAGGTCGTTGCCTTCGATGGGCTTCAACACATAGTGGATAGCGGCGAAGTCAAAAGCCCGTTGCGCGTATTTGTCGTAGGCGGTGACGAAAATAATGTCGAAGGGTGGCTCGTCGAGCTCTTTCAAAGCATTGAAGACCAGACCATCTGTCAATTGGATGTCCAAGATGGCGACTTCGAACTGTCCTTCGTACTTGTCCACCAAACGTAGAAAATCGGCGTTGGAGCCACCAGTGGCCACTACTTCCACGTCCGGGCAATAGGTGGCTAACTGGTTCAGCATATTCTGGAGGCTTTCAGGTTCATCCTCGATGACGATGGCGCGATTGTGCATAGCTGTTTGCATGGTGGGTATAGATTTGAAAGAAAATGGACAAGTGACTGTGCAAAAGTCCGCATTTATTCAAAAAAATAAAGGTTCGGGGGCAAAAACCCGAACCTTTATATGATTATTGATGATTAGTCAATAGCTATTGTTTCTGTAAGTGGTTGGTTGTCATATTTTTACGCTGGCATTTACGCTCAACTAATTTTAACCAATTACATATTTCAAATTGCCCAACCCCATTTGGCAGCATTGAAGGGCCTCTAACTTTTCTCACCCCTCTCATCCTCTCACTGCTGGCGCACTTTCAGACGCATCCCTACTTTCACGCTGTCCAAAGTGTTCATTTTGCGCAGGCTCTCCACCGTGGTGGCGTATTGTCGGGCGATGTCTTCCAACGACTCGTTGCGCTGTATCGTATGGTATTGATATTGAATCGGTTGCTTTTCATCGCGCCGGGCAAGGGCAGGTGCCGGATTCGTGGGGGCGGCCACTGGTTTTTTGTCCGGTGCGGCACTGGCGGCGGGCTTCTTGTTCTGCTCTTGTGGTTGGATAGGGGCCTGAATGCGGCCACTTTGGTGCTTCTGCACAAAGACCGGGTGCCAGATCGAAATAGCCTGGCCAGCGGTGACGTAGTTGGAAGACAATTTATTCCACGCCTTCAAGTGTTCGCCGTTGCAACCGAATTTAGCAGCGAAATCGTTGATGTGTTCCGGTACCTGTACGGAGACGGACGATTCCCAATAGCGACCGTCGCCCAGCTCGGCACCAGCATACAGCTCGCTGTTTTCGAGCAAGTAACTGCGGTTGCCGAGGGTGTTGAGGTAGCGTACAAAAGCGGGCATGACCCGTTGGGGCAGTATGACGTAGTGGCCATCCACGGTGGGCGGCACGTAATCGCGCTTGAAGCTTGGATTCAGGCCCTTAATGACCCCGTAGGTAACGCCAGTAGCGTCCGAAATAGCCCGGAACGACATACCATCGTACACCTTGATGTAGGAGGTCAGTTGCTGGTCATAATCGGGGTCGTAGGGTTGGATGCCATGCGCCTGATAGTAGTTACAGATGTAGGTAGCTGCGATGAAGGCTGGCACATAGTTGCGCGTTTCCTGCGGCAGGTACTTCTGGATCACCCAAAAGTTGGTGCTGTGGGCACGTTTTATGGCGGAGTTCACGCGGGTTGGGCCGCTGTTGTAGGCAGCCAGGGCTAAAGCCCAATCATTATACCTTTTGTGCAAGGCTTTGAGGTAGCGGGCAGCGGCATCGGTACTCTTCACCGGATCGCTGCGCTCTTCCACCACACTGTTGTTGCGCAACCCATAATCGCTGCCGGTGGCGGGCATGAACTGCCAAAGCCCGGTGGCCCCCACTTTGGAGACCGCTTTCGGATTTAGCGCCGATTCGACTACCGAGAGGTATTTTAGATCACTGGGCAAGCCATATTCCTTCAATTTTTGTTCAAACAGCGGGAAATATGTCAACCGACGCCCCAGCATACCCTTACTCTTTTCGGTTTTCATCAATGAATAGGTATTGATGTAGCCTTTCACAGTTCCATTGGCTTTCAATTCCAGGCAGCCGTTCAGGTACGACAGGCGTTCGCGCAATTCGGCTTCCGTGAGGGTACGCGCACCACCGCCTTTGGCAGTAAAGACACTCGATATGACTTCGGAAAGTGTATCGGTGGGGTCGTCCAAGTCGGCATCCTGTAGTACTTCCACTTGTTGGGCCATCAAAGGGCCGGTAAAAAGTGCCAGTAACAAAACTAACCGGCAAACGACTGGATTTCTCAACTGCATGAGTGTCAAAGACTTTTGAATTAGAAAAGGATATGGCAGGCGCGGAGCAAGGGACGGGCGAATAAACGCAAATGCCCAATTTTTATTCTCTAATGCGCTTTAAAGTCAACGCAGGGTGGTTTTGGAAGAAATCAGATGCCAACAAATGGAGGATCGAATCTTGGTCGTACAATGGCCTTCCAAACCTTTGCTCACCAAAGCCCAAAGAGCATAGGAGGGGCCTATACCACCCTAAGCCGACTTATGCAAGAACCGCACCAAGTAAGACTTTTCGAGAGAAGTATGCAAAAGTCGCACAAAGCCAGTATTCGTCGTAGCTCTGGCTGTGTTAAATTACAAATCGTTCACAAGCCGACTTTTATCAAAATAAAATTTTGTCCAATAAAAAGTTGCTTTCTGTCCTCGTTTTCCGCTTCACCACCGTACTTTTGCGCGGCTTTTAAGAAAATTGCGCTCTTCAGCCGGTGATTGTACTGCCAACACCGGAAAAAAAGCGCAGCAAACCAAACATCATTTCGTTCTATGGCTAATATTGGTCGTATCAAGCAAATTATCGGTGCCGTAGTGGACGTGGACTTCAGCGGCCCGGATAGCGAGCTGCCTGAGATTCTCAGTGCCCTCGAAATCACCCGGCCTGACGGCACCAAACTGGTGCTCGAAGTGCAACGTCACCTCGGCGAAAACGGGGTGCGCACCATCGCAATGGACTCCACCGACGGCCTGATGCGCGGCATCGAATGCGTAGACACTGGTTCGCCGATCGCTATGCCTATTGGCCAAGCGGTGCGTGGACGACTGTTTAACGTGGTCGGCGAGGCCATCGACGGCATCGGCAAAGTGGAAAAAGGCAAGGACGCTTATGTGATCCACCGCAAACCACCCGCCTACGAGGAACTCTCCACCGAGCGCGAAATACTGTATACTGGTATCAAAGTAATCGACCTGGTCGAGCCGTACGCCAAGGGCGGCAAGATCGGCCTCTTCGGTGGGGCGGGTGTAGGCAAGACGGTGTTGATCATGGAATTGATCAACAACATCGCTAAGGCTTACGACGGTATGTCGGTGTTCGCCGGTGTGGGCGAGCGTACCCGCGAGGGCAACGACCTGCTGCGTGAAATGATCGAATCGAACGTAATCCGGTACGGCGACGAGTTCAAGCACTCTATGGAAGAAGGCGGCTGGGACTTAGACAAGGTAGATATGCAGGCTTTAGCCCAATCACAGGCCACTTTGGTGTTTGGCCAGATGAACGAGCCGCCCGGTGCTCGCGCCCGCGTAGCTCTTTCCGGTCTGACGATGGCCGAGTATTTCCGCGATGGCGATCTGAGTGACCCATCCGGTGGCCGGGACATCCTTTTCTTCGTGGACAACATCTTCCGTTTCACGCAGGCCGGTTCCGAAGTGTCCGCGCTACTGGGCCGGATGCCCTCCGCCGTGGGTTATCAGCCAACGCTGGCCACCGAAATGGGGGTCATGCAGGAGCGCATCACCTCCACCAAGCGCGGTTCCATCACTTCCGTACAGGCGGTCTACGTACCTGCGGATGACTTGACCGACCCAGCTCCGGCGACTACCTTCGCTCACTTGGACGCCACGACGGTATTGGACCGTAAAATCGCTTCCCTCGGTATTTACCCGGCGGTGGATCCGCTCAACTCTACTTCGCGTATTCTTGATCCGAAGATCATTGGCGAAGAGCACTACCTCTGCGCCCAGCGCGTGAAGCAGATTTTGCAACGCTACAACGAATTGCAGGACATCATCGCCATCCTTGGTATGGAGGAACTCTCCGACGAGGACAAACTCGTGGTGGGCCGCGCCCGCCGGGTGCAGCGCTTCTTGTCGCAGCCTTTCTTCGTGGCGGAGCAGTTTACCGGTCTGAAAGGCGTGTTGGTCCCGATTGATGAGACTATCCGTGGCTTCAATATGATTATGAACGGCGAAATGGACGAATACCCGGAAGCGGCATTCAACCTCGTAGGCACTATCGACGATGCCATTGCAAAGGGCAAGAAGATGATGGCGGAAGCAGAGAACTAATCACCAATTATGAATTGTGAATTATAAATTGTGAGTTTCGCTCGTAGTATATAATTCATAATTCATAATTCATAATCTAAAAATTATGAATCTAACTATTCTTTCTCCCGAAAAGGAAATCTTCTCCGGTGCGGTCAAATCGGTGAAAGTCCCCGGCACGATCGGGTATTTTCAAATGCTAGAGAACCATGCTCCGATTGTATCGTCTTTGCAAAAGGGTGAAGTGAGCATCGTGAAAGCCGACGGCGAAAAGATGACCTTTCCCGTGGAAGGCGGCTTTGTGGAATGTTTGAACAATGAGGTGTCGTTGTTGATTTCCTAAACGGTATTAGATCTATAAATGCGCGAGGCCCCGCCAGAACTGTTTCTGGCGGGGCCTCGTGCATTATTTTTTTCGGTTTCTATTTTTCCTACTTCTACTTCGAGACCTAAAATATCACGTACAAAAGCCTTGAATACGGTTTTGTCCATAAAAGCCTTTCTGAAAATTACTTTGTTGTCCAGATTACCCTACATATGACTTCAACTAAAATTTCATACAAAACAGGAAAAAAAAGCCGAAGTTTAGCTTATTTCACCTCCAGCCCATTGCTAAGCAAACCGCCCACATCACCACATTAGCCGCTATACCCGCCGCTACATCGTCCAGCATGACCCCCCAGCCGCCCGGCAGTTGCTCCAGCCGCCGGATGCCCAGCGGCTTGAAAATATCGAAAAAGCGGAACAGGAAAAACGCCGCGACTAAATGCCAAAAGTCAATGGGAAAATACAACATCGTAATCCACACGCCGACGATTTCGTCCAGCACGAAC
>JAYUXG010000538.1:0-7735 GCA_043753125.1 Saprospirales bacterium
GTGTTGCGGGCGGGCGATTGCCAGTTCAAGAATAACCAGTACAACGATGCGGTTGTCTATTACAATGAGGCGATTAACCAAAAATACACGGGTTTTGAATACGCCTTGTACCAAAAAGCCATCATCAAAGGCTTGCAGGGCAATCAGTTGGATAAAGTATTGGCACTAGAAGATTTGGTCAATAAATACCCTGCCAGCCAGTACACCGACGAGGCACTGTACCAACTCGGCGATACTTACCAAGAGATGGGAAAACTGGAACAAGCCGTGCCGCCCCTGAAACGTTTGGTAGCCGATTTTCGCGGCAAATCCAGCCTGACCAATCAGGCACTGTTGAAATTGGGCCTTATCTCTTATAACCAGGGCAATTCGCCAGCAGCCATCAATTACTACAAACAAGTATTTTCCAACAACCCGGAAACTACCGAAGCCAAAGATGCACTGGCCGCCCTGGAGGAAATATACGTGAAAGACCTCAACCGGCCCGATGAGTACTTTGCCTTTTTGGAAACTGTGCCGGGCTACAGCGTTTCTGGCGCCTCCAAAGACAGTGTGACTTATGGATCGGCCTATATCCAGTTTCAAAACGCTCGTTATCAGCAAGCCATCGAGGGCTTCACCAATTATCTGGCTAAATTTCCCACCGGGCGTAATGCCTTGCAAGCCCTCTACTACCGGGGCGACAGTTATGCCTCCACGGGTATCAGTAAAAATGCTTTGGCCCTGAAAGACTATGCCGCCATCGTGTCCCGTGGCCCCAGTAAACTCTACCCGAAAGCTGCCGAAAAAGGCGCATACCTGGCCTACAATACGGAGAAAGACTATTCGCAAGCCTTTGAATTGGCCCGTAAATGGGAAGAGTCCGCCGTGTCGCCCACGTCCCGTTTTGATGCACAGTTAATGGCTTTGCGTGCTGCTTACCAAACCAATAATTCGGTCGCCGTAAGCGAATACGCCAACAAAATAAATACTTCCGGGCAAGCTTCCAAGGAACAGGTGGCCGTTGCCAATTTTTACGTCGGCAAAATGGCCTACGACAAAAACGACTATGCGCGGGCCTACCCTGCCCTCCAGACCGTGACCCAAAATGCGACCAGTGAGATCATGCCCGAGGCCTACCATTTGCAGGCGCAAATACTGTATAAGCAGAAGAAATATGAGCAAGCAGTAGACCTCATCAGTGATGCCAATAAGGCCAGTGCCGGCTACGACGACTGGATCGCCCGGAACCTTATCCTGATTTCTGACGTGTACTCGGAACAAGGCGACAAGAACAGTGCTACCGCCGCTTTGGAAGCCGTCTTGGAAAACTATAAAGGCAATGACGCGACCATCCTGGCTACTGCCCGCGACAAGTACAATCGCCTGGGCAACACCGGCAACCTTACGCCCACTACCAATAGTACCAACAAAGGCGTGAAAGGCAATTTCCTGGAACTGGAAGAAGGGGGGAATTAAAAATTAGATGTGGCCAATGATTAATAATATGGTCGATACTAAACAAGAAGAGGGGGACTCAAAAGGTTAATAAAAGTTTATTAAGGTTGATAATAACAATGAAACATTTTAAAATATGTAAACCATGAAACGGTTGACCATAGTATGGTTTGGTTTGGTGTCTATTGGAGTTATCCAATGTGAAAAACCCAACACTCCTCCAGCACCAGACCCGGTGCAAGCAGGGAAATCAAAAATTTTCCTGAATGGTGAACTCACTACTTATGTGCCAGATATTAGCAGCATTCCTGGCACTGGGATTATTGTGTACACTTTTGAGCAAAGACGGGGAATTTACTTGAACGAAATAAATTCTGCTGATTTAGCCCCCCTGATACCTGGGGATCTCACTAATAAATTTGATTTCCAGCAGCTTCACAATGATGACCAGGGAAATCATATTTATGAACAGTTCGATCGTGAAAATGCTTATTTTAAAGTAGAAAGTTTGGACACCTACACAAAAACAGTAAAAGGTAAGTTTGGAGCAAAATTTAAAAGAAAACTTTCAGGGGTAGAAAACCCTGATTCATACTTGCCAGACACCCTTAACTTTCAAGGCATATTTGATACTACCTATCGGGAGTATTAGGCTTGTTGCGGTGTCGATTTTCAGTATTTTATAATAACCCACAACTTCAGTCGGGGGTGAAAAACAGAAAATTTACAGGATTTTAACCAACAACCTATAACTAATCAATCAGTCAACTAATAACAAGACGAAGATGCATATCCAACATAAATCATTGCTAGCCGCCCTTCTGCTGACCTTCGGCGCACAACAACTGGTCTTTGGCCAGCGGGAACTCCCCACTGAAAACGTGGAAATCGTCAAGGATTTCGATGCCCGGCTGCTGGAATCAAACAAGATCAATGTATCGCCCACACTGCCCCTGCTCGATACGACTACGCAACGGCAGAGCTACGTGGTGCCGCCCCGCCCACTAACGGTGACTTACGATGCCCCTAAGTTGCGCCCCATTGGGTTGAAGACCGTAAAAGTAGAAGATGCTTACAACGGCTACGCCAAAGTGGGCGGGGGGGTCCCTAGTGCCGTCTATGGAGAAGCAGGCTATTATTTCCGCTCCGGCGAAAAGTTCGATGGCAAGGCTTGGTTTCGCCACCACAGCCAAAGTGCGGCCCGTTCCATCGAAAACCAGAAGTTCTTCAACAACGATGCCCTCCTCAGTGCCAACGTGTACCTGGCCAAAAACCTGGCCGTGGAAGGCAAAGTAGGCTACAGTTATGACCGGGTGCATTTCTACGGCTACGACCACGATTCGGTACAATACTCGGACGAGCGGACACGCCAGGACTACCGTATCGTGGACCTTGGTGCACGGCTTTACAACAGCGAGCGCACCACGGGCGACATCAATTTTTCCGTGACGCCCAAGTTGTACGTGCTGCACGACTTCTATTCCAATCGAGAGACTGGCTTTGACCTCAACCTGACCGCCAGTAAGTGGTTTGCCGAAAAACACCCGCTGCGCCTGACCATCCGCACCGACATGACTAATTTCAACGATACGGTCAAGCAAGTACTGAACAACATTTACCTACAGCCGTCCTTCACCTACCACGCCGATTTTATCAAGGTAAAGGTGGGAGCCAACTTTGCCAGTAACCGCGACGTGTTCAGTATTTTCCCGGATGTGGAGGTGACGCTACGCGTGCTCGGCGACGGAGTCCAGCTCTTTGGCGGCGTCAGCGGCGACCTGCGCAAAAACACTTACCGCAGTATGTCGGAGTACAGCCCGTTTATCAACATCCGGGGCAGCAAGTTGCGCAATACCCGCTACGATAACTATTACGGCGGAATAAAAGGAGACCTTGGCTGGCTCTCCTACACTGGTCAGGCTATGTACGCCAAGGCTTCTGGCCTCGCGCTGTACCAGACGGAATTTACCGACCAGGGACTCAATAAGCCGACCATTACCCGCTTTAAGCCAGTGTACGACACTGTACGCATCACCAATCTGCAAGGCACGGTAAAGCTGGTACCCATCCCCGCCCTGACCATCTCGGCCACGATCAGCCAAAACATCATTTTTGACCCGGCCAACGAAGCCCAAGTGTGGGGCTTGCCCAGCACCGAGGGCAATTTCAGCGCGCTCTATTCCATCCTGGAAGGGAAGGCCAACCTGCGTGGTTCGGTACAAATCGCCGATGGTATTTGGTTCAAAGACGCGGAAAATATTGCCCGCGAGGGTAATGTCCTTGCCGACCTGAGCCTGGGCGGTTCCTACTATTTTACCAACAACATCGGGGCTTTTCTGGACGTGAACAACATCTTGAACAACCGCCGCGAACGCTGGTTCGATTATCCAACCTTTGGAACTAATTTCTTGGTGGGGATTACGGCGCGGTTCTAAACCTCGGACGGAGGGGAAAGGCGTGCTAATGGGGTGCATTTCAAATTGTCGAACCCGATCAAACATGGTATGTTTTTGAAACATATCATGTTTTAAAGCAAAACGACAATTTGAAATGCACCCTGCTTATGGGAGTACATCACTTATACCGCCGTCTGACCAACTTGATAAAGTTTTTGGCTGTCCCTATCCGCTTTTTGTCCAGCCAGCCATAGCGGATTACACAGTGATCCAACAAATAAGCCTTGGCGTCCGTGAACTGGGTATAGCTGTTCAAGGCCGTCAAGGCAGCGTCGAAAGCCTGACCGTCGCCGGAGAACAACTCCCGCGTGAGCAGCAGGCGGTCGTTGAGCGCAATGGCCTTTTTCAAGTCGGGGATGGGCAGCTCGGAGAGTTTTTCCGAGAGTTCCCGGGCCTGTTTTTCCTCAAACAACTCTTCGGCCTCTACCGAAACGCTGGCTGCCACCGGTGCTTTTGCCTGCACGACCACCTCCGGCTCGGGAGGCGCGGCGGGAGCAGGGTTTTCTTCTACCATTACGGGCGGCGGGGCGGCGGGGCGCGGCACCTCGCGCACAGGCGGCTCTGGAGCCATCACGGCCGGTACGGGAGGCGGCGGTACCGGCACCGGGATAGCGGGACGACGTACGGGCTCTTCCACTTGGGGCGGACGGGGGGCGGCGGGGCGGCGTGTCGGCACAGGCGGTTCGGGCCGTGCCACAGGGGTTGCCACGGCCACCGCGTCGGACAGCACGGCATCGTACAATTGGCGGACGTAAGAGGCTACAATGTCCACATCGATGCGCACGATGTTGTCCGGGTCTTTGCTCAGGCGGGCAAATTCGCGGTTCAGTTTATCCAGGTAAATTTTTGTTTTCAGCAAATCCATCGGCTGGTCAGTTATTGTGTTCCGACAGCTTAGAGGCTGTTCTAAACCCCCTTACCGGGCGTAAAAACCTGTCTTTTGCCGCTATATTTTGCCTGATTTTTAGCAAATAGGCCCCGCTATGTACCAAAAATCAACCTTCATCTATCGCCAAAATTCAGGCCTTTCCACTCCGTCCGGGGTTTTAAAACAGCCTTTCATGCTGCCGGTCAGTGAGATATTCTTACTTTCACCGGCGAATTTCAAAAATTTAATCGGAACTGCCCCTATTCGCGGAACATTTCCATCTTAACAACCCATTTATCCGTGTTTCTCGAACCACATTTCAAGGGCCAACGCTCTGGCTGGATAGAAGTCGTGTGCGGCTGTATGTTTTCCGGCAAGACCGAAGAATTGATCCGTCGCCTGCGCCGCGCCAAGATCGCCGACCTGCACGTAGAGGTGTTCAAGCCCCGCGTGGACACCCGTTACAACGAGTCCAGTGTAGTATCGCACGACACCACTTCGGTGCTGGCTCAGCCGGTGGACCACTCTTCCAAAATCCTGAAAATCACCCAGGACACCACTGTAGTCGGCATCGACGAGGCCCAGTTCTTCGACGCCGACCTGCCCCGCGTTTGCCAGGAACTGGCCCTGCGCGGGGTGCGCGTCATCGTCGCTGGGCTGGACATGGACTATCGCGGCGAACCTTTTGGACCGATGCCTCATTTGCTGGCGGTTGCCGAGTACGTGACCAAAGTCCATGCAATCTGCGTCCACTGTGGCAATCTGGCTACTCACTCCTACCGCTTGGCCGAGGGAGAAAGCGTGGTGCTGTTGGGTGAAAAAGAGCAGTACGAACCGCGCTGCCGTTCTTGCTACCAGATGGGTAATATCCTGCGGTTGAAATAAGAGGCTGTTTTTAATTTTTTATTTTCATTGATATTCAATTAGGAACAAGTGAACAATAAATTAGCACAATGTTGCTTATCTGAGTTGTCATTCCGACGATAGGAGGAATCTGACTAAATAGTTGGTTATCAACTACCTGTAGCATCCCGATTGCTTCGGGACTCCTAACGTCGAAATGACATTCTGGGTTGGGAAATCGACAAATTATTTTCTACACGTTCCTTAGTTGCAATTTTTTTTGAATTTTGCATAAGTTTTTGCCACGACTTCTTCTCAAAGCTCCGATTTTGGCAGATCAAAAAATAGAAAAGCATATTCAAGGGGATATCGAGGACTAGGCATAATGTTGGAGTGATAGACGAGGTGACACATTGAAAAAGGACAATACCCCAAAAGGTCAATAACTGGCAGTAATCCTTCTCTTTTTAAGGGCGTCAATCCGATATTTCATCGGCATGGTGCCCTCAAAATTGCCTCCATTGTTGTCAAAACAGGAATCGCGGCGGGATTTTTGCCCTTAGATTATAATTGATTGGCTATCTTAATGTAACGTACATGAAACTATATATCAAATATATGGTCAGTCTGCGCTGTAAAAATATCGTGCAAGAAGAGATGAAAAACCTCGGCTTACGATACATTGTCCTTGACCTTGGCATGGTGGAGGTGCTGGAAGACATCACTCCAGAACAGCGCGACCAGTTGAAAAAAAACCTGCTCCAGTCGGGCTTAGAGCTGCTGGATGATAAAAAAAGCATCCTCATTGAAAAAATAAAAAACGTGATCGTGAAAATGATCCATTATTCCGACGAATTGCCAAAAGTAAATTACTCTGATTACATCAGTGAAAAGTTGGACCACAACTACACTTATCTGTCCAATACATTTTCGGAAGTCAAGGGTATTACCATCCAGCAATTCATCATTATTCATAAAATTGAAAGGGTGAAAGAGCTGCTGTTGTATGACGAGTTGACCCTGACGCAGATTTCCTACCAGCTGCATTACAGCAGTGTGGCCCACTTATCCAACCAGTTCAAGAAAGTGACTGGCCTTTCCCCTTCTTTTTACAAGCAAATGAAGCACAAGCGCAAGGGCAACCTGGAAAATATGTAACTTCTGTAACTCTTTTCTGGACTTCTGTAACATTGGTGGCACAAAGGGATGCAACTTTGCAAGGCTAAGTACGGCGGGGGAGCGAACTCAAGTCGCCTTGTTGACAGGAGCATAAAATTGGAATAGGGGGTGGAAGCAATCGATGAAAATCGCTCCGTGAGCGATATGGTTATCCTTTATCGTTCACTTCCCATTTTTATTGGCACAAGATATTGCGGCTTTGCGCTAGGATAAAAACATATGAAGCTATATATCAAATATATGGTCAGCCTGCGCTGCAAAACGTTAGTGCAAGAAGATCTGAAAAAATTGGGATTGCGCCATACGGTACTGGATTTCGGCATAGTGGAGATTCTGGAAGATATAACCAAAAAACAGCGTACTCAATTGAAGGCCACCCTGCTCCGTTCGGGCTGGGAATTGCTGGATGACAAAAGGAGTATGCTGATTGAAAAAGTAAAAAATATAATTATCGAAACGCTCCATCGTGCTGGTGACTTGCCCAAAGTGGCCTATTCCGACTACATCAGTAAAAAGTTAGGCCATGATTATCTATATCTTAGCAACATATTTGCGGAGGTACAGGGCATTACTATCCAGCAATTCATCGTTCTCCAAAAAGTGGAAAGGATAAAAGAATTATTATTGTATGACGAACTAAACCTTACGCAGATTTCTTATAAATTACATTACAGCAGCGTAGCGCACTTGTCGAATCAATTTAAAAAAATCACCGGCCTATCCCCTTCTTTTTACAAAAAACTCAAGGAGGAGCGGCAGCACTTAAAAAATATGTAGTTTTTTATAATACTATTGCTTGGAAATTAAGGGCCGTCCTGCTTTAGCATAGGACGGCCCTTTTATTTCTTAACTGGTAACTATTTAGCACCTGCCTTCGGCGGGTTATGAGAAGATCGGATTAAAACATAACTTGGCGCATCAAAAACAATTGAGTTGGAACTGCCTACTACCA
>JAYUXG010000539.1:0-7704 GCA_043753125.1 Saprospirales bacterium
CACGGGGTAGGTAGTGAGCAACTTTTTTTTCATGTCCGTATCGCCCCCGTTTGCTTTTTCCAGATCAATCTTGCGTTTGGCCAAAATCTCTACCCAACGCACCAGTTCAGCCGTAGCTGGCAGTTTGCGCAGCCCTTTTTTTCGGATGTCCAAGAATTCGCGAATTATTGCGCCCAGCATTTTTTCGTATTTTGGGCTTAATTGTACGTTTGCGGACACAATTTCGGCCAGCCGCTCCTCTTCCTCCGGGAATGGAATATGATAAAACACGCAACGCCGCAAAAACGCATCCGGCAAATTTTTCTCCGAATTGCTGGTCAGGATCAGCAAAGGTTTGGGTGCACCTTTGGCCAGCTGGAGCACACTTTGCTCCAGGACAACGTTTTCCAAGGCTACTCCCAGCTCAGCCAGCTCCAGTTTTTCTTGCCAAAAATGCTCTGGCAGCTCGGCGAAATCCTTGGCATCCGCCTCTTCGATGCGAAAAGCCATCTCTTCAAATTCAAACAGCACATCGTTGGGGAAATCGCGGGGAGCCTTGTCGATCTCATCGACCAGCACCACGTAGCGGCGATAAGGTGCGCCAGCCAAAATAGCCTTGCCGAGAGCCTCCAAGCTTACAAACTGAAGGGCACTCACGGCTTGGGGCTGTTCGCCACGCGATGCGCGAAAATGGCGGATGGCATCGTAGCGGTAGAACAAATCTTTGGCCACCGAAGTCGTCTTGGTGTTGAAGCGCAACACTTTGGTTTGCAATGGAATGTCGCTTTGCCCGTCAGCAGACTCATACGTCAGTGCTTTGGCCGCCCAATAAGCCGCCTGAGTCTTGCCCGTACCCGGTTCGCCGGTGATGAGCAGCGGCATTTCGAGTTCGAGGGCGACTTTCAAGGCAGATTCCAGCCCGGGATCGGCGAGGTAATGAATGTGTTCCATCTTGGAAAATTAAAGGAATTTTTTATATCGTTCGCGCCAGCTCCAGTACGGCATGCGTAATGCGCGCCACCGTTCGCCGCCAATCGTCGCCATCTATCAGGCCCATATTGTTTTCCCGCTTGGCGGAGGCGTATTGGCCCTTCAACAGGATGGCATCGGGTACCGCCTTGGCCAGTTCGGTCAGGGCTTCATCCAAGCGGCCCTGACTAATCAGTTCCTGGATTTTGGTACGCAACTGGGTAGCATTGCCAGTGGGAATATTCGATGATGGTTCCGGTTCCCTGCTGGGTGGTTCCGGGGTCCGCACAGGTAGTTCGGGTGCTGATGGTTCGGGGTCCGTCAGCCAAGCGGTGAAGCGTTCTTCCGCCACGGCCCTTTTCTGAGGGTCCGGATGCAAATGCAGTTCATACAAAGGCGTACTCCGTTCTTCTTCTAGGACAAGGTTGCCGCGCACCGCTTCATCGAACATTTCGAGGCTCAACTGACCGTTGGCTTCGGTAAAATCAATGAATGCTTCTTCAAAAGCCTCTTGCAGCGTGTTCAGGCTGTTGCGGCGCGTAAAGCTCTTGTAGAAACGATACGCGAACTCCACGCCATAGCGGTCCAGCAGGGGCTTGGTCGTGGCGATTACCGCCGGGACGCCTTGCGCCAAGAAGACTTCGGCCTGCGCACGGGTGGAGCAGCCATTTAGGAAAACCAATCGCAAGGATTTGGCCCGCTTGGCCTTCAGTGCCAGGCCCATGCTCAGCACAATGCGCGAGGCACCTTGGCCATCCAGGTGGTTGAGTTGCAGGCCTGCCGGATTGGCATGGCCGCTGTAGTGGAAAATGCGCAGGTCGGCCCGCTGGGTATCGAACGTCTCGGCCAAGTCATCGGGAGTCACTTTCCAAATGGCCTTGGCATTGCCGCCCGCCTGCGATATCAGCCGCTGGACGTTCGTAAGTTCGTCCACCAGTTTGGACAGGGCGGCAATGGGATCGTAGGCAAAGGCCAGCAGGAAAACGGAAGAAGACATCAGGTTTGGTTACTTTTGGTGAAGGAGGATGGGAAAAAATGAGCAATTGACAATTGGCAAACAGCGCAATATATAAAAATCAGGATGTTGCTGTACTCCATTTGCTTCTTGCCTATTGCTTTCTTGCCTATTGATATTATCCCTCCAGCTTGTACAAGAAATAATCCACTTGCCCCTTGAGATTGCTATCCTGTTCGCCTCCCTTTTCAAGGGCCTTTTGCGCGGTAGCGCGGGCCTTGTTCTTGTCGCCCTGTTGCCGGTACACCTCGGCCAAAGTGAGGTAGTAGGTAGGCACACCTGCGGTTTCGACGGCCATGCTGGCCCATTTTTCGGCTTGGCTCAACAGGTCCTTGTCCTTCGGAAAAGTGCGCAATAGGTTGTTTACCAATTCAATCAGCTGAACCGGATCACTTTTGACCTCGCTTTTCTGATAGGCCTGGGCCGCTTTCAGGTACTTTTTGGCATCCTTGCTGCTGGCGTAGTACTTCATATCGGCATCGAAACCAAAAGCAGCGGCCCGTTCCGGTACGGCGACTTTTAGTTTGGCTTTCGCTTCTTCCAGCAGGGCCTCGTTTTTGAACTGGATGGCCTTCTTCACCGTATTTTTGGCGGCAGTTTCAAAGCGATTTTTCAAGATTTTCTCCCCCACCAGTTTGGCCACTTGGTCGCGGTTTTTGACCAGCACATCGTACACCCGGCTATCGGCTTCCACGGTACCCTCAAACACGATGCGGAGGGGCAGTTCGGCAGTCAGGTTGGGCTGGGTGCCCAGAAATTCATTGGTGATTTTCAGCGACGGCTTACCCGCCTGGTTCAGCGATTTGATGTAGTCGTATAGCAGTTGGGGGTCGCGGTTGCCTTCGGTATACGCCTTTTCGTACTCCGCCGATTTGTCGGTCTTACCCAGCACTTTCCGGGCAAATTCGAGCAGACCCTCCAGTTCCTTAGCCCCGACGTCCTTGCTGACCAGTTTGCCGGCGGCATCCAGGAACATCAGCGTGGGGTAGGCACTCACGGGATATTTGCCGGCAAACTCGGTGTTTTCCGGCTTCTCCATGTCTATTTTGAGGTTGATGAAGTTCTCGTTGAAAAACGCACCCGCCTTCTCTTGTGTAAATACCGTGTTGGACATCCGCTTGCAGGGGCCACACCAAGAAGCGTAGGCATCCACAAAAATAAGTTTGCCTTCGGTCTTGGCTTTTGCCTGGGCCTCGGCCCAGGTGCCGTGATAGAATTCGATGCCCTGTGCAGAGGCAACAGTTAGGGTGAGGAGGCTGAACAGCAGGGGGGCAAAAACTTGTTTCATGTTGAGAAAAGGTTGATAATGTTGAGGTTGTTGAGGAAAAGTGGCGTTGTGCGAAATAATCGTGTTCCGGCACTCCCGCAAAAGGTGGGCAAAAATAATGCAGAATTAATAAAAATATTTTCCGAGGTGCAAAACAACGCTAACTGCCCTCCCCATCCTTCCCTTTAACCGCCAAAGGCGAAGATAAATACTGCACCCTTTCTCAACAATCTCACTCTACTTGCACCGCGCTACGCTCCAACACCGCCCGGTAGTAGGCCTCGTACTGCGGCAAGATATTATCAATATCAAACTGGCGAGCCTGGGCCAAGGCATTGGCCCCAAATTCACGCAACATATCCTCGTCTTGCAGCAACCGGATGGCATTGTGGGCCATGTCTTCCACGTCGCCTACGTCACTCACAAAGCCAGTGATGCCATGCAGATTTACCTCGGGCAGGCCACCCGCATTGGACGAGATCACTGGCACCTCGCAGGCCATCGCTTCCAGGGCGGCCAAGCCGAAACTCTCCTTTTCCGATGGCACGATGAACAGATCGCAAATGGCCAACAGTTCCTCGATGGCGTCCTGCTTGCCCAGAAAACGGACATCGTGATTCAAACCGAGCTCGCGGCATAAGCGCTCCAGGTTCTGGCGCTCGGGGCCATCGCCAATCAAGAGCAGTTTAGAGGGCACCTGAAGCCGTACTTTCTCAAAGACGCGCACTACATCTTCCACGCGTTTCACTTTGCGAAAGTTGGAGGTATGGACCAAAAGACGCTCCCCTTCGGGCGCGATTATTTTTTTGAAATGTGCTTTGTCCGTCTTTCTAAAGCGATCAAAATCAATGAAATTATAAATTACCTCAATATCGCGTTTGATGTTGAATAGCCGCAACGTATCGGCCTTCAGGCTCTGCGATACGGCCGTCACGCCATCGCTTTTGTTGATGCTGAACTCCACCACTGGCGCGAACGCCCGGTTATTGCCCACCAAGGTAATGTCGGTGCCGTGCAGCGTGGTCACTACCGGCACGTAGCGTCCCTCGGTGATGAGGATTTTCTTGGCCATGTAGGCCACCGCCGCGTGGGGGATGGCGTAATGGACGTGCAGCAGGTCGAGGTCTTGATAGCGCACCACGTCCACGATCTTGGAGGCCAGCGCGGTATCGTAGGGCGGATACTCGAACAGCGGGTAATCCTCGCTATCCACTTCGTGGTGGAACACGTTCTCGTGGAAGTGCGCCAGCCGTACCGGGCGGCGATAAGTGATGAAATGGATTTGGTGGCCCTTGCGGGCGAGGCCGAGGCCCAGTTCGGTGGCTACTACGCCCGAGCCACCATAGGTAGGATAACAAACGATTCCGATTTTCATGCCTGCTGTTGGTGAAGAGACTCGTCAAAAAGACCTCTGCTGGGGGCCAAAGGTGGCAGCATAAACAAGGAAGTTGCGGAAAGGGTCAGGTGGGAGCAGAAAATTAACCTCGTCTGCGCTCCTGGCTTATTAAGGCAGCGGCTTGTCCCCTTTGGGAGCATCCACGGACTTGGAAGTGGGTCGTACATTTTGGCTAACGCTTGCTGATGCGGTTACGCGTCACCTGGCGTTGGCGGCTACAACGAAAGCGAGTTACGTCGGCTCCACGCAGGGCCAAGTGTTTGGTCTTACGACCCTGCACCCGCGCCCGCCACTTCTGCCAATTGCGCAGCTGGAGTTCGTACTTCATCAATTGGATGACTTCGGCTTCGGTCAGCCCAAACTGGAGCTCAATGGCTTCAAAAGGCGTCCGGTCTTCCCAGGCCATTTCGATGATCCGGTCGATGGCTTGGTCGGTGAGGAGGTATTTTAGATAGAGGGCTTTCATGGGTAAGAGAAGTGAAAAGGATGAGAGAAAATGTGAGAGGCGAGCGGAGGAACGGGAGTTTGCTTTTCGTCTATTGCCCTTTGCCTATTGCTTCCTCTGCCAGTAGTTTTTCCAAATAATGCTCTCCAATGCCAAACCCCACCTTTAAAGCCGCCACTTTTTCCAAGGCCGCCGTCCGTGTACCATCCGCCAGTTTTCGCGGGGAGCGGAGTGCCGTAATCATTACGTTTTTGGCCGTGTGTTCTGTGGAAATAAACTCAAACACGTTGGTTTTGTAACCTTCCGCCTCCAACAGTAAGGCGCGGATGCCGTCGGTTACAATCTCGGCTTGGCGTTCTTCCAGAATACCGTGGCGCAGCACCGGGGCCAGTTCGTTGTGCGTGTGCATTGCTTTGCGCACCTGCTTGTGGCAGCAAGGTGCAGCCACGATGATCTGTGCATTTTGGTGAATGCCCGTGGCCAGGGCCAGGTCGGTGGCGGTGTCGCAGGCGTGCAGCGCAATCAGCATATCGATTCGCATTGGGTGGTAGGCACTAATGTCTTGTGCCACAAAATGAAGGTGTTCAAAGCCAACTTGTTGCGCAGTCTTGTTGCAAAAATCCACCAGTGCCGGACGCAATTCGATGCCCGTGATGTGTGGCACGAGGCCCGGTTGTCGCTGCAAAAAATCGTACAGCGCAAAGGTCAGGTAGCCCTTGCCCGAACCCATGTCGGCGATGTACGCTTCGGCTGGCAGGGGCTGCTGGCGTAGTAACCCTTCGATGATTTCCAGGTATTTATTGATCTGCCGCCACTTGTCCTGGGCATTGGCCAGGACTTCGCCTTTGGCACTGGTGATGCACAGCGTATGGAGCCAGGGAGCAGCGGGATCGAGTAGACGGTGCTTTTCCCGGTTGTGATGCAGGTCGGGCACCACGGTGTGGGCCGCCGCTTTGAAAACCAACGCGGCCTCGCCGTTTTTATCAAAACTCAACGTTGTGTCTCGCTCGGTGGTGAAAAGGTCGGCGTGGAGAAAGTCGGTGCCGAGCAGGGCCGTCAGTTGGGCCACGGCTTCTGGCAGGGGAAAATTCTTGACCTCATCGCGGGTTTTGTAGCGGAAATTGAAAGCTACTTGCCGACCTTTTTTCAGTTCTACTGGTCGTAGATAGACGTTCTTCAAATCCAGCGTTGCTGCCGGGATTGGCCTGCTCAACGTGCATTTGATCAATTGGCCGCTGGTGAAAGCGGCTTGCAAGGCAGTGATAAATTGCGAAACAGCAGTCAATTTTGAAGGGAAGTATGAACTATGAACTATAAAGTGCTAAACGGTAAGGGATCGGTAAAAGTTAAGGCTGTTCACATCTCCCTCTTTAAGGGCATAAAAAGGTAATTGTTCATTTTATTCCTAAAACACTTACCGATGAAACAGTCATTTCAAAGAGGCTCCAAGTTCCTGCTGGAACAAGATGCCAATGCTGGTCAGCAATCGTTGCTGGCCTACGTCGTAAACGAGCGCGGGGAACTCGTAGAAAAACAAGCTATTGATGCCAAGGGCGGCTTCACCATCCCCAACGCCGATGCGCTGCACCACGGGGTGCGCCTTTTGATTGCCCCGGCCTTGCCCGACCAGCCAAAACCCACGTTGCAAGACCTGCTCGAGGTGCAGGCCTATGAGCCAATCATCCCCAGACGACCCAACCGGGACGAGCTCCTCCACCTGTTGCCCGTGCCCGAAATCATCTGGCCGCACTGGAACTGGTGTTTTTGCCGGGTGCGTGGCCGGGTTGTCCGGGAGTTCTGCATTTCCTGGCCGATTAATTTCTGCTTCCAATTGCCGGTCTGCCCGGCGCGGGTCCACGTTTGCCGGGTCAAACGCCACATTATCTGGGAGCTGTCGCCTTCCGCTTTGGCCAAGTTCCGCGACCAATTGATCGCCGTACCGAAATTCAAAATCCCTATTCCCATCCCGGAACCCGACCCATTTCGCCAACTGGCCCTGCCGCGCATGAAAACCATTGCGTTGGATAATTTTCGGACCCAAACCCCGGATTTGCTCAGCCAAACCCTGCTCTTCAAACTACAAACGACCGATACGGACCTGTTGCGCCGCGCATTGGACGAGCATTTTTATGAAGTACGCCCCTTGATCCCCTACCTCGACCTGTGTTCTTTGCTGTACCGGCGCGAGGAATTCATGACTATGGAAGTAGATCACGATGGGCGTTTCGACCGCAACTTTATTCACCCCTGCGGCGAGGACAACGACCTGTACTTTTGGGTGGAATACCTGATTGCCGGTTCGTGGGTCACGGTGTATCGCCCCGGCTTGTGCAGCGGCACCTACTGGAACCTCGGTTGCGGCACGGAAGTCATTTTGAAAGTCACCGATTCGCGCGTCACGGGTTGCCGTCCGCTCACCGGGCGGTATATGGAGGTCAACCGGATCGGGACCAGTGCCTGGCTGCCTTTGGTCAACAACAACACTGGCCTGGTCAATGGCCTTAGCTTTGATGACAGCACGACCGATGGGACTGGCGCAGCTATTCCAGCCAGTGCGCACGAGCGTCCGTTTGCAGGCCGACTCGACATACTGGGCGGTTTTGGCTCCAACCTGCCCGACCCGGCGCAGGCCA